>DASPZC010000483.1:0-22028 GCA_035636455.1 Xanthobacteraceae bacterium | reverse complement strand
CGGCGCGCGCGCTCGGCTTCGATCGGCCGGCCGCGAACTCACTCGACGCGGTGGCCGATCGCGACTTCGTGCTGGAGACGCTCGCGGCCTGCGCCGTCGCGGCCGTGCACCTGTCGCGCTTTGCCGAAGAGATCGTGCTCTGGACCTCGCCGAGTGCCGGTCTCATCAAGCTCTCCGACAAATTCACCACCGGCTCGTCCATCATGCCGCAGAAGCGCAACCCCGACGCCGCCGAGTTGGTGCGCGCCAAGACCGGCCGCATCGTCGGCGCGCTCGCCGCATTGTTTGTGGTCATGAAGGGACTGCCGCTCGCCTATCAGAAGGACATGCAGGAGGACAAGGAAGGCGCGATGGCGGCGGTCGAGGCGCTCGCCTTGTCGATCGCCGCCATGACCGGGATGGTGCGCGACATGGAGCCCGACGTCGCGCGGATGAAAAAGGCCGCGGGCGAGGGTTACGCCACGGCGACCGATTTGGCCGACTGGTTGGCGCAGCGCCTCGGCCTGCCGTTCCGGGAGGCCCACCACATCACCGGCCGGATCGTGGCTGCGGCAGAGGAGGCGGGCGTCCCGCTGCACCGCCTGCCGCTCGCCGCCATGCAGGCGATCGAGCCGCGCATCAGCGAAGACGCACGCGCGGCGCTCCCGGTCGAGCGCTCGGTCAAGAGCCGCACCAGCTTCGGCGGCACGGCGCCCGCAAATGTCCGGCGCGAAGCTCGCAAGTGGCTCAAAAGACTTGAAAAAGAACAAGCCAGCTGGAACCCACAAGGCTGAATGCACGCGCCAAACGTTCGCCTTACGCGCATGATCTGCTATGGTGCCGCCCTCGTGAGGAGGCCTGTCCGTGCATCGCCCGTTGGTGAGCCTTCCCCTTGTTGCTGCCTTGACGCTCGCGCTTGCGCTGTCGGCATGCGGGCGCAAGGGCCCGCTCGATCCGCCGCCGGCCGGCTTGGCCAGTCCGGCCTACGCACCGGCCGCCCAGGCCCCCTCGGGTGCGCCTCCCGGGCCGGACGGCCAGCCGGCGCCCGCGGTCGCACCCGAGAGCCAACCGGTCGCGCCGCCCGGAGCAAAAAGACGCCTGCCGATCGACTGGCTTCTCGACTGAGCGCCCGATGCATCACTTCGCTTATCGCAACGGCGTGCTCCACGCCGAGGCGGCGAACCTCGCCGCCGTCGCCGAGCAGGTCGGCACGCCGTTCTATTGCTATTCGAGCGCCACGATCGAGCGTCATTACCGGGTGTTCGCGGGTGCGTTCGCGGACGTGCCCTCGCTCGTCTGCTACGCCATGAAGGCGAACTCCAACCAGGCGGTGGTCGCGACCTTGGCGCGGCTCGGATCGGGCGCCGACGTGGTCTCCGAGGGCGAACTCAAGCGCGCCCGCGCCGCCGGCATTCCGCCCGAGAAAATCATGTTCTCGGGCGTCGGCAAGACGGCGCGCGAGCTCGCCCTTGCGGTCGAGGAAGGCATTCTCTGCGTCAACGTGGAGTCGGAGCTGGAGCTCGATGTCTTGTCCGACATCGCCGCCTCGAGGGGGCGCGTGATCGACGTATCGGTGCGGGTCAATCCGGATGTCGACGCGCGCACCCACGCGAAGATCTCCACCGGACGGGCCGAGAACAAGTTCGGCATTCCGCTCAGCCGCGCGCGCGCGGCCTATGCCTACGCCGCCAAGCTGCCCGGCCTGCGCATCGCGGGCGTCGACATGCACATCGGCAGCCAGATCACCGAGCTGCAGCCGTTCGACGAGGCGTTCGCGCTGCTGTCGGATTTCGTGCGCACGCTGCGCGCCGACGGTCACCGCATCGCCCATGTCGACCTCGGCGGCGGCCTTGGGATTCCCTATCGCGAGGACAACGAGCCGCCACCCCATCCGGAGGCGTACGCGAAGGTGGTCAAGCGCGCGACCCGCGATCTCGACTGCATGCTGATCTTCGAGCCGGGCCGGGTGATCGTCGGCAATGCCGGCATCCTGGTCACGCGCGTGCTCTACAAGAAGCGCGGCGACGCCAAGACCTTCGTCGTCGTCGACGCGGGGATGAACGATCTCGTGCGTCCGACCCTTTACGACGCGCATCACGACATCCGCCCGGTTGCCGAGCCCGCCGCGAGCGCGCGGCACATCGTCGCCGACGTGGTGGGGCCGGTGTGCGAATCCGGCGATTTCCTGGCCGAGAACCGCGACCTCGTCGAGCCGGAGCCGGGCGACCTCGTGGCGATCATGTCGGCCGGCGCCTACGGGGCGGTGCACTCCGGCACCTACAACACCCGGCCGCTGGTGTCCGAGGTGCTGGTGCGCGAGGCCGACTGGGCGCTGGTGCGCCCGCGCGTCGATGTCGATGAATTGATCGCGCTCGATCGCCTGCCGCCCTGGCTGTAGGCGCAACAGGCCGCGATTCAAGACTTTGGTGACGCCTTTCGGCCACAATCCGACGGCCCCGTCACGTGGTGGCGGAACCGGATGGGCCTGCCTAACTTTAACTTTACCGTTGGTGCACCACGGCAAATCAGGGTATCGGTTGACGCGGAGATATCGGTGACCGATCGACCAACGGACAGCGTGGACGAGCGGCGTCGGCCGATCGACCAGCAGGCTGCGGAGAGCTTGCTCGCGCGGGCGTTGCGGCGGGCACACTGGACGATTCTCTGGGAGCGCCTGTGGCCGGCCCTGGCATCGCTCGCCACCGCCGTCGGGCTGTTCCTCGCGCTTTCGTGGGCCGGCGTCTGGCTGGCACTGCCGCCAATCGGGCGCGCGGTCGGGTTGTTCCTGCTGCTGGTGCTCACCGCGGTGAGCAGCGTTCCGCTGTTCCGGTTTCGCGTTCCGACCTCCTATGACGGGCTGCGCCGGCTCGACCACGGCAGCGGCCTCAAGCATCGCCCGGCCACCACCATCGCCGACGAGATCGCGACGAGCGGGGCCGACCAGGTGTCGCTGGCGCTGTGGCGCGCCCATGTGGAGCGGGCGCTGCGCGCGGTGCGCACGCTGCGCGCCGGCCTGCCGGCTCCGCGGCTTGCCGCGCGCGATCCCCTCGCCTTGCGCGCCCTCATCGTGATCCTCGTGGTCGCGACCTTCGTGGGCGCCGGCGGCGAGCGCATCAAGCGCGTCACCGCCGCGTTCGATTGGGCCGGCGTGGTGATGCCGGCGAATTTCCGCATCGACGCCTGGGTGACGCCGCCGGCCTATACGGCCAAGCCGCCGCTGATCCTGCCCGGCCTGCGCGCCGGCGAGCCGATCCAGGCGGCTGCGCAGCAGACCGTGCCGGCCGGAAGCACGCTGGTGATCCGCGCGACCGGCACATCCCATCTCGACGTGGTGACGAGCGGCGGTCTCGCCGACGCGCCGGCGCCGGCGGTGGCGCCGCCGGCCGGGACCGATGAGCGCCGCTTCGTCATCAACGAGCGCGGCACGGCAACGTTGCGCGGCGTCATCGACGACGACATCACCTGGACGTTCAACGCGATTCCCGACCGGCCGCCGACCATCGCGCTCGTCAAGGACCCGGAAGCGCAGGCGCGCGGCTCGCTGCAGCTCGTCTACAAGGTCGAGGACGATTACGGCGTGGTCTCCGCGCAGGCGACTTTTGCCCGCAAGCCGGATGCGAAGCCGCGCGGCCCGGCGGCGCGGCCGCTCTACGACGCTCCCGATTTCGGCCTGGTGCTCCCGCAGGCGCGCACCCGCAACGGCGTCGGCCAGACCACCAAGGACCTGACCGAGCATCCGTGGGCCGGCGCCGAGGTCGTGATGACGCTCAAGGCGCGCGACGAAGCCGGTCAGGAAGGCGTGAGCCCGCCTCACGAGTTCGTGCTGCCGCAGCGCATGTTCATCAAGCCGCTCGCGAAAGCGCTGATCGAGCAGCGCCGCGTGCTGGCGGTCGACGCCAATACGCGCGATCTCGTCCTGACCGCGCTCGATGCCCTGTCGCTCGCGCCCGAGCGTTTCACCCCGGAGAAGAGCATCTATCTCGGCCTGCGCGCGATCTACTGGCAGCTCGATCGGGCGCGCTCCGACGACGCCTTGCGCGACGTGGTGGGACGGCTGTGGTCGATGGCGGTGACGATCGAGGACGGCAACATCTCGGACGCCGAGCAGGCGCTGCGCGCGGCCGAGGAGGCGTTGCGCCAGGCGCTCGAGCGCGGCGCGTCCGACGAGGAGATCAAGCGCCTCACCGACGAGCTGCGCGCCGCGCTCGACAAGTTCATGCAGGCGCTCGCCGAGCAAATGCGCAAGAACCCGCAGCAATTGGCGCGCCCGCTCGACCGCAACACGCGGGTGCTGCGTCCGCAGGACCTCAAGAACATGCTCGACCGCATCGAGAACCTGGCGCGGTCCGGCGCCAAGGACGCGGCGCGGCGCCTGCTCGAGGAACTGCAGTCGATGCTCGAGAACCTGCAGATGGCGCAGCCCGGCGGATCGCCCGACGATGACGACGACATGATGTCGGCGCTCGACGAGCTGGGCGACATGATCCGCCAGCAGCAGCAACTGCGCGACCGCACGTTCCGCCAGGGCCAGGACATGCGGCGCGGGGACCGTCAGCGCGGCCAACGCGGTCAGCAAGGCCAACAGGGTCAACAGGGCGACCAGAACGGCCAGCAGAAGGGCATGGGCGAGCTCAAGCAGAACCAGCAGGCTCTGCGTGAGCAGCTCAAGAAGCTGCTCGAGGAGCTCAAGAAGCGCGGCCAGCTCGGCCAACAGGGACAACCGGGTCAGCAGGGCGAGAAGGGCGATGGCGCGCTCGGCCGCGCCGAAGAGGCGATGCGCGATGCCGAAGGGGCGCTCGGCGACGGCAACGCCGATTCGGCCGTCGATTCCCAGGGCCGCGCCCTCGATGCGATGCGCCGCGGGGCCCAGGACCTCGCCCAGCAGATGCAGCCCGGCCCGGGCATGGGTCCCGGGCAGCCGGGACGCACCGGACCGGCGCGCGCCCAGCAGGACACCGATCCGCTCGGCCGTCCGCTGCGCGGGCGCGAATACGGCGACGACTCCACCGTGAAGGTGCCGGGCGAGATCGACGTGCAGCGCGCGCGCCGCATCCTCGAGGAGCTGCGCCGGCGCTTTGCCGATCCGCTGCGCCCGCAGATCGAGCTCGAGTACATCGAGCGGCTGCTGAAGGACTTCTGAGGCCTCTTACCGCCCCGGGATGCCGATCCCGGTTGGGCCGAAGGTGGCACCTCCGCCTCCGCCGCCCCCACCCCCCATGCGGTCGCTGCTATTCGATTTGCTCGACCTGATCGTCGTGGTCCTGGCAGTGCCCTTGGAGCCGCCGCCACCGCCCATGCGGTCGCTGGTGTTGGATTTGCTCGACTTGACCGTGGTGGTCCTGGCGGTGCCCTTGGAGCCGCCGCCGCCACCGCCCATGCGGTCGCTGGTGTTGGATTTGCTCGACTTGACGGTTGTCCCGGCCTGCGCCGACCCGGAAAATCCGGGCGCCGTCGCAGGCGCGAACGATGTCGGAAGCGCGACCGGCGCGACGAGAAATATGGTGGCGAGGAACGGGAGGGCAAAACTACGGGGCATGGCTTCCTCCCCTGTCGCCGGGAACAGCTGCGATCATAGCACGGTCTGGCGCATCCGCAATTTGTCGCGCTCCGGCTGCCGCCGGTTCAACGCCTGCCGCCGCCGAGAGGGCGGGTACGGATAGCTAATCCTTCTGGCGCGCCGCCAGCGCCACGGCGACCGCGCTGCGGATCTCGGCGAGCGTGAACGGCTTGGCGATGACGTCGTGGATCAGCGCCTCGAGGCCGTGGGCGCGCTCGCGCTGGTCGGCGTAACCGGTCATCAACAGCACGATCAGATCGGGATAGTCGCGCGCCGCGGCCAGCGCGAGCGCAATGCCGTCCATCACCGGCATCTTGATGTCGGCGAGCAGCAGGTCGAACCGTCCGCCGTCACGCGCCAACAGATCAAGCGCCGCGGCGCCGTCCGGCGCGCTGACGACATCGTGGCCGTCCTGACGAAGTGCGCGCGCCACAAAACCCCGCAGCGCCTCTTCGTCTTCGGCAATCAGGATGCGGGCCATGGTCAGATGACAGATGTCAGATGTCGGAGGTCAGATGTCGGATGTCAGATGTGGTCAATTCATCTGTCCTCTGACATCTGTCATCTGACATCTGATACGGCGTCGCGCCGATTGAAGAAGCGCACGATCACCTGCTCGCCGTCGGCGGGCGGGGAGGCAAGCCGGGTGCGGAACGGCGCGGCGTCGCCCGGCGCCAGCACCGCCTGGGTCGGCACGGCGGTCCACGCGTAAACCTCGTATCCAGCGCCGTTGCGAACCGCAAAGCGCAGCCGCGGCACCTCCACGGCCTGCCGGGCGACGTTGACGATCGTGCCTTCCACCGCCAGCACGGACACCCCCTCGCGCGTTTCGACCGACGTTTTCACGTTGTCGAAGCTCAGCCCGCGCACGTTGACCGGCAGCCCGATGGCCGAGAACAGCGACCCCGTCTGCGGCAAATAACGCACCACGATCGTGCGCCAGTTGACCAGGGCGGCCACGACGGCCACGAGGATAAGAATGATCGCCGGCAGTCGGGGCGTCCGCCACGCTCCGGGACGGCGGCTCCGGGCGCCGTCCGCCGCACGGGCCCGGCGGGCCGCCAGCGTCTCGATATGCGGACCGGCCGCGTGCTCGGCGAAATCGGGTGGGATCCTGTCCTGCGCCAGCGACGGCACCAGCGACGGCGCGTCCTCGACCGCAACGGCGGGTCCCGCATGCGTCCGATCGGCGGCCGGTCGCCGGGGGGTTCCCATGTCGCCGGGCTCATCCCCGCCGTAACCCGGCGCCGGCACGAGCGGGCGAGCGGCGTGGGGATGCGGCGGCACCATGACCAGCGCGGTGGAGGCCACATCCATGACCGACGCAAACCACACGTGGCGGCAGCGCGCGCACCGCACCGAACGGCCGCTCGTCCCGAGCGTCGACAGCTCGATGCGGTAGGCGGTCGTGCACGATGGGCAGACGATCAGCATCGTTGGTTCGCGCTGTTCGGGCGTCGCGCAAAACCTAGCAGCCGTTTGTTAACGGATCGGAAACCATGTCCGGCCGGCAAAGCCGACCAGGCCGGCAATATCGTTAATGCATCGTTAAGCGCGGCAGCGCGACAACATCGCGGGAGCAGATTCGGAGGACCGCGTGGTCCGATTCGAGAATGTGGGCCTGCGTTACGGACTGGGACCGGAGGTACTGCGCGACCTGTCCTTCCGGGTCGACCCGCACTCGTTCCAGTTCCTGACCGGTCCGTCCGGCGCCGGCAAGACGTCGCTGCTGCGCCTGCTCTATCTGTCGCTCAAGCCGACCCGCGGCCTCATCACCCTGTTCGGCCACGACGTTGCCACGCTTTCCCCCGACGCTTTGGCGACCCTGCGGCGGCGCGTCGGCATCGTGTTCCAGGATTTTCGCCTGCTCGACCACATAAGCACCTACGAGAACGTCGCGCTGCCGTTGCGCGTGCTCGGGCGCGAGGAGGCGAGCTACCGCGACGAGGTGATGGAACTGCTGCATTGGGTCGGGCTGGGCGAGCGCATGTGGGCGCGCCCGCCGGTGCTCTCCGGCGGGGAGAAGCAGCGCGCCGCCATCGCGCGCGCCGTCATCGCCCGCCCGCAGCTGCTGCTCGCGGACGAGCCGACCGGCAACGTCGATCCGGTCCTGGCGCGCCGCCTGCTGCGGCTGTTCATCGAGCTCAACAAGTCCGGCACGTCGGTGGTGATCGCCACCCACGACATCGCCCTGATGGATCTGCTCGACGCGCGGCGCCTGGTGCTGCACGAAGGCCGGATGCACATCTATGAGTGACGCCGCGATGACGAGCGAGCCGCATGACGAGACCGCCCCGGCATCGAGCGCGATGCCGGACACGGCAATGCCCGCGGGCGACCGGGCGATCGTCCCGGCCGACTCGATCGCCGGACGCGCGCTCGTCGCCGTGATCGCCATCATGACGTTCCTCGCCGCGCTCACCCTCGGGGCTGTCGTGCTCATCCGCGCCGCCGCCAGCGAGTGGCAATCGGACGTCGCGCGCGAGGTGACGATCCAGATCAAGCCGGTTTCGGGCCGCAACATCGACGCCGACGTGAGCAAGGCCGCCGATATCGCAACGGGCCTCGCCGGAGTCGCGGGGGTACGGCCCTATTCCAGGGCGGAGAGCGCGCGGCTGCTCGAACCGTGGCTCGGCACCGGGCTCACGCTCGACGATTTGCCGGTGCCGCGACTGATCGTGGTGCGCATCGCCACGGATGCGACGCCCGATCTTGCCGCGCTCGCCAAGGCGCTCACCGACCAGATCCCGGGTGCCAGCCTCGACGACCATCGCGGCTGGATCGACCGCATGCGCGCCATGGGACGCACCGCGGTGGCGATCGGCCTCGGCCTGCTGGTGCTGGTGCTCGCCGCCACCACCCTGTCGGTGACCTTCGCCACCGGCGGCGCCATGGCGGCGAACCGCGCGATCATCGAGGTGCTGCATTTCGTCGGCGCCAAGGACGCGTTCATCGCCGCGCAGTTCCAGCGGCATTTCCTGCTGCTCGGCCTCAAGGGCGGGGTCATCGGCGGCGTTGCCGCGATGCTGCTGTTCGCCCTTGCCGGCCTTTTCGGCGACTGGTTCAAGGGGACCGCGGGCGAAGAGCAGGTTTCCGCCCTGTTCGGCAGCTTCGCGCTCGGTCCCGAAGGCTATGGCGCCATCGTGGGATTGATCGCCCTGATCGCGGCGGTGACCGCCGGCACCTCGCGCGTGACCGTCTATCGCACCTTGGGCTCGATCGAATGAGCGCCGGCCGCCCCACTTGTCCGACCCGCCCGATCGCCCAGATTCGGCTATGATGGATCGGGAGCGGAGATCGATGGCGGTCGCCGATTCACGCAACCGGCAAGACGGCACGAGCGCGGCCGGCGCCGCGACGCCGCCGCGCAGTCGCTTCGTCCGGCTCATGCGCGGGCTGTGGCGCGCGATGGCCGTCGCGGTGCTCGCCTGCATCCTCGCCTTCGCCGGCGGCTTCCTGTGGTTCGTCGCCCATGTGCCGACCGCGGAAGTCGTGCTCGACCGCAATGCCGACGGCATCGTCGTGCTTACCGGCGGCGCGTCGCGGATCGCCGACGGGGTCGAGCTGCTGGCGGCCGGCCGCGCCAAGCGCCTGCTCATCAGCGGCGCGCACCGGGCAACCTCGTCCGGCGAAATCGCCCGCCTCGTCCCCGAATATGGCCGCCTGATCGCCTGTTGCGTCGACCTCGATCACTCGGTCAACACCTCCGGCAACGCCGTCGAAACCAGGCGCTGGGTCGAGGATCGCGGATTCCGCTCGCTCATCGTCGTCACGTCGAGCTACCACATGCCGCGTACCATGGCGGAGCTGGCGCGGCGAATGCCGACCGTCGTGCTGGTGCCGTTTCCGGTGGTGACCGACAAGATGCGCAGCGACGCCTGGTGGTCGAGCGCGGCTACCGCAAAGCTCCTCTTTTCCGAATATCTGAAGTATATCGTCGCCCAGGTCCGCATGCGGCTCGAAACCGTTCCCGGCTGACCGCGCGCCGGCGGCCGGGGCCACGCGACGAGCCGACGAGCCGGATCCGCAATTTTGCACCGGGTCCCGCCGTGCCGATCCTGATCCGCTCAGCCGCCTTCAACGTCCTCTTTTACCTCGTCCTGCTGTTCTATCTGGTGATCGCATGCGCGGCGATGGCGGTGTCGCGCCGCGCCATCATCGTATTGGCGAAGGCCTGGGGCCGTACCAATCTGTGGCTGCTGCGCACGGTCTGCGGCATCGATGCGCAGTGGAGCGGCCGCGAGAAGATTCCGCCCGGGGCGCTGATCGTCGCCTCCAAGCACCAGTCGTTCTGGGAGACCTTCGCGCTGATCACGCTGTTCGACGACCCGACCTTCATCGTCAAGCGCGAGCTGATGTGGATTCCGGTTTTCGGCTGGTGCATGTGGCGAGCCGGCATGATCCCGGTCCGTCGTGGCGCAGGATCGCAAGCGCTCGCCGGCATGACGGAGCGGGCGCGCCTCGAGCTGGCGCCCGGCCGGCAGCTCATCATCTTCCCCGAGGGCACGCGCCGCGCGCCGGGTGCCGAGCCGGCCTACAAATTCGGCGTCGCCCAGCTCTACGCCGAGACCGGGGCCCCGTGCCTGCCGATCGCCCTCAATTCAGGGCTGGTGTGGGGGCGGCGCTCGTTCTTGCGCCACCCGGGCACGGTGCGGGTCGAGATCCTCGATCCCATCCCGCCCGGCATGCCACGGGCAGAATTTTTCGAGCGCCTCAAGCGCGAGCTTGAAGCCGCAACCGCGCGGCTCATCGCGGCGGGGACGCAGCGCTGACCTGATCGCTGTCCGCGTGCACCTCGTGGATCCCGTGCAGGCGTTGCGCCAGCAGATGCAGATCGCGGTCTCTGCAGCCGAGCGCCTCGAGCGCCTTGACGGTCGCGAGCACGTAGTCGCGATTGTTTCCCGACTGGCCGTGTCCCTGCCGCACGTGGTGCAGCTGCTCGGCAAGATCGAGCCGGCCGGCATATTGCGGATGGCTGCGGTCGACCATGAAGCAAACGGCCTGGACCCGTTGTTCGGGATGGCCAAGCAACAGCACCGGACGGGTGGTCTCGCGGTAGACCATCGTGACCTGCTCGCGCGCGCGCAGATAGGCGAGCGTCGTTGCGCGGGCGGAGGCACGGACGAGATACGCGATACCGCGGCACATCCCGCCGCGGTCGAGGCCGAGCACCAGGCCGGGCCGCTCGGGCGTGCCGCGATGGACATGCGACCACACGCACAGTGCCCGGTGCGCGCCGATGAGCCGCGCCGGCTCGCGCGCGGCATGGTCGAAGCCGGGCCGCCACATGAGCGACCCATAGGCGAACACCCACAGGTCCTCGTTGGCGTGATCGAAACTCGGGTCCATTTGGGCGACGGAAGAGACCGGGATTGACAGGGGCGGGGGTTCGCCTAGAGCAGGACGACTTTTCTTCGAATCGTCATCCCGCTCTATCTTATTGTTGGAGCATGATCTTTTCCGAAAACCGGTGTCCACTTTTTCGGGATCATGCTCTAACAGCCCGGTCCGATCGGCGCAACCGGCGCACTTGCCGGGCACCGTTGCGTTTTGCCTTGCTCGGGCCACCATCCGCCAGCAAGAGAGTGTGAGTCCGACCCGAAAGGCCTCGATGCGCCGTCCCGACCTTGCTCCACGTCGAATTCGCTGGGTGATATTGCCGTTCCTGGCGGTGGTCGCGTTGGCGGCGGTGTGGACCGTCTTCTGGTTCTATGCGGCCTCGATCGCCCAGGCGACGCTCGACCGCTGGCGCGAGCAGGAGAGCCGGCTCGGCCGCGTCTACACCTGCGGGTCGCAGACGGCCGGCGGCTATCCGTTCCGCATCGAGGTGCGCTGCACCGATGCGGCCCTGGAGATGCGCGCCGCTCTGCCGCCGCTCATCGTCAAGGCCAAGGATCTGGTCGCCGTGGCGCAGGTCTACGATCCGGGCCTGCTGATCGCCGAAATTACCGGGCCGCTCGTGATCTCCGATCCGGGCGGACGGGAGTCGTTCGTCGCCACCTGGCAGGTGGCTCAGGCAAGCCTGCGCGGCCGCCCAAGCGCGCCGGAGCGGATATCGATCGCCGTCGACAGCCTGCGCGTCGATCGCGAGCGGGAGGGTGGGGGCGTCACGCTGGCAAGCGCAAGCCGCTTCGAGGCTCATGCCCGGGCGAGCCCGGACGCGACGCCGGAGAATGCCGTTGTCGATCTGGCGATCCGGCTCACCGGCGCCACGGCTTCGGCGGCCGGGAGTTTCGCGACGCTGCCGCTCGACGCCGACGTGGCCGCCGTGCTGCGCGGGCTTCGCGGCTTCGCGCCCAAGGCCCTGCCGGCACTGCTCAGGGACCTGCAGGCGGCCGGCGGCAGGCTCGAGCTGTCGAGTGTGCGCATCCAGCAGGGCGAGGCGGTTGCGCGCGCGACCGGCGCGCTCGGTCTCAGCGGAAGCGGCCGGCTCGACGGCACGATCCTGCTCACCATTGCGGGTCTGGAGAAATTCGTAGCGGCCCAGGGCGGACTGCAGAAATTCCTCCCGTCCGCCGGCGTGCCCAATCGCGCGGCGCCGGCGCTCAGCGCACTCGACCGCTTCGCGCCCGCGCTCGGCGACGCGGCGCGCGAGCGCTTCGAGTCCGGCCTGCTCGGCCTGCTCGGCGAACGCACGCAGCTCGAGGGCCGGCCGGCTATCGCCGTGCCGCTGCGCCTGAGCGACGGCGCCGCGTTCCTCGGCCCGGTCCCGCTCGGGCAGACGCCGCCGCTCTATTGATTTTGTTGATCGTGGCGCGCGCTATTCGCTGTCCGCCGCATACGGGCGCGGCAGCGGCTCATGCGCGAGGCTCGGATGCGGCCGGCCGAAGTCCGGCGCCGGCGAATCCTGGCCGATCTGGACGATGCCGCGCCGGATCGCCCGCGTGCGCGTGAACAGGCTGAACAGCGCTTCGCCGTCGCCCCAGCGGATCGCGCGCGCCAGCGCCGCCACGTCCTCGTTGAAGCGGCCGAGCATTTCCAGCACCGCATCGCGATTGTGCAGGAACACGTCGCGCCACATGGTCGGGTCGGACGCCGCGATGCGGGTGAAATCGCGAAAGCCGCCGGCGGAGAACTTCATCACTTCCGAGCGCGTCACCGTCTCCAGGTCGTCGGCGGTGCCCACGATCGTGTAGGCGATCAGGTGCGGCACGTGGCTGGTGATGGCGAGCACCAGGTCGTGATGCTCGATCCCCATAGTGTCCACGTTGGAGCCGAGGCGGCGCCAGAATTCCGCGACCTTCTCGACCGCGCGCGGATCGGCATTGTCGGGCGGAGTGAGGATGCACCAGCGATCGACGAACAGCTCGGCGAAGCCCGCGTCGGGGCCGGAATGCTCGGTGCCGGCCACCGGATGGGCAGGCACGAAATGGACGCCGGCCGGCAGGTGAGGGCTCATGTCCTTGACGACCGAGCCTTTGACCGAGCCCACGTCCGACACGATCGCGCCCGCCTTGAGGCGAGGGCCGATCTCCTGCGCCACCGCACCGCATTGGCCGACCGGCACGCACACGATGACGAAGTCGGCGCCCTCGACCGCCGCCGCGTTGGTCTCGGCGACCTGATCGGCGATGCCAAGTTCGGCGACGCGCCGGCGCGTGGCGCCGGATTGCGCCGTTGCCGCGATCGACCGCACGGCCCCGGTCGCCCGCGCGGCGCGCGCGATCGAGGACCCGATCAGGCCGACCCCGATCAGCGCCAGCCGTCCGAATATCGGTTCGCCAATCGTCACGCCGCCCGCCCCAGGAAGTCCGCGAGCGCCGCGACGGTCAGCCGGTTCGCCTCCTCGGTGCCGACGCTCATGCGCAGCGCGTTCGGCAGCTTGTAGGCCCCGACGGCACGCAGGATCAGCCCGCGTTTGGTCAGGAACGCGTCGGCGTCCTTGGCGGCACGGCCGGCATCGGTCGGGAAGTGGATCAGCACGAAATTGGCGGCGCTCGGCGTCACCGTCAGCCCGAGCTTGCCGATCTCCGCGGTCAGCCACGCCAGCCATTTTTCGTTATGGGCGCGCGAGGTCTCCACATGCGCGGCATCGCCGATGGCGGCGACGCCGGCGGCGATCGCCGGCTGGTTGACGTTGAACGGGCCGCGGATGCGGTTGAGCGCCTCGACCACGTGCGCCGGCCCATAGAGCCAGCCGAGCCGCAGCGCCGCCAGGCCGTGAATCTTGGAGAAGGTCCGGCACATCACGACGTTGTCGCAGGTGGCGACCAGCTCGATGCCCGACTCGTAGTCGTTGCGCCGCACGTATTCGGCATAGGCCGCGTCGAGCACGAGCAGCACGTGGGGCGGCAGCGCGCGATGCAGGCGCTTGACCTCGTTGAACGGCACATAGGTGCCGGTCGGATTGTTTGGATTGGCGAGGTAGATGAGCTTCGTGCGCGGGCTCACGCGCGCCAAAATGGCGTCGACGTCGGCCGTGTAGTTGGTCTCCGGCGCGATCACCGGCGTGCCGCCCGCTCCGAGCGTCGCGATGTGATAGACCAGGAATCCGTGCGTGGTGTGGATCGCCTCGTCGCCGGGCCCGATGAACGCGTGGGCGAGCAGGTTGAGCAGCTCATCCGAGCCCGCCCCGCACACGATGCGCGCCGGATCGAGGCCGAACGCGCGTCCGATCGCCTCGCGCAGCTCGGTGGCGGCGCCGTCCGGGTAATCATGCAGATGCGCGGCGGTCGCCAGATAGGCCTCGACCGCCTTGGGGCTCGGCCCGAGCGGCGTCTCGTTTGACGACAGCTTGAACACCTTGGCGACGCCGGGCGCCGCGCTCTTGCCCGGCACGTAGGCGTCGATCGCAAGCACGCCGGGGCGCGGTTCGGGGCGCATCAACGCGGACATGACCTCGCTCCAGTGAAGCGCGTCAGCGCCCGGTAGGAACCGGCCGGGCGCCGTCGGAGGAGACCGTATAGCGGGTCGCGTGGCTTCCGACGAGGGCCGAGGAGCGCACCGAGGCGCCGGCCTTGACCAGCGCGCCGGCAACGTGCTCGAGCGTCTCGCCCTCGGGGATCGAGACGAGCAACGCCGCGCCGTCGAACGCGCGATCCGGCGCCGCGATGACCTCGGCGAGCGGCGCAAGCGCCCGCGACACCGCGGGCCCCCAGCCGGCGACGCGGATGCTCCAGGTCGCGACGTCGGCGACGATCGCATCGCGCGCCGGGCGCGTGACGACGAACACCGGCAGCGCCGCCGGATGATCGGCCCGCTCGACGAACGGCAGGCGCGCGATGATCTTCGGCGCGTTGTCGCCTTCGAGCGCGCTCCACCAGACGCCCGCTCCGGCCACCGCGCTTGCCGGAACGAGCCCGAGATCGCCCTTCGAGGCCGCAACCGCGGCCACCACGCCCGCCGCTCCCATGTGGGTGACGAACGGCACCGTGAAACCGAAATGGAACCGCGCGGTGTCGCGCATGGCCGCGTCGCCCGGCGTGAGGTCCGCGTGCACGGCGTACGGTGACTGCACGTAGGTGAAGGTCGAGATGATCACGCGCCAGATGCTCTCGGCGGTGTCGAGCGGCAGGATGCCGCGGTGGCGCTCGACCAGACGCCGCATCATTTCGGCCTCGCGCGCGGGCCGGAACGCGGAACCGGACTCCTGCGTGCGCTTGACGGCGATCAGGCGGTCGATGATCTCGCCGCGCTCGATCAGCAGGCGATGCATCGCCTCGTCGATGCGATCGATGTCGCGACGCAGGTCGGCGAGCGTGGGCGGGTCGGCGCGGGTGACGTTGGACATGGCGCTGCGGTGTCGGCCCGGTCGCGGCCGGGCGGCCCTTGATAGGTCGCGCGGGTGGCGAAATCAAAGAAAACGTTGACAGTTAAGGCACCCGATCCCTACCTAAGCGGCCCGCGGCATGTTTCGGCGTCCGGTTCGGCAGTGGTTTCGAACCGGCGGGATTGCCGCGACGGAGTTGCGCGATGGCCGAGGCGAACCTGACTGCCGTGCGGGACATCGCCTCGCGCTCGCGCGAGGCGGACAACCCGCACTCGCCGGTCGTGCGCTTCGGCCCCGACAAGCCGATGCATCTCGACGCCGGCGTCGAGCTCACGCCGTTCCAGATCGCCTATCAGACCTACGGCACGCTCAACGCCGCGCGCTCGAACGCGGTGCTGATCTGCCACGCGCTGACCGGCGACCAGCACGTCGCCAATATTCACCCCGTGACCGGCAAGCCCGGCTGGTGGGAAACCATGGTCGGCCCCGGCCGCCCCATCGACACCGAGCGCTATTTCGTCATCTGCCCGAACGTGCTCGGCGCCTGCATGGGAACGACCGGCCCGTCCTCGATCAACCCGGCAACCGGACGGCCGTGGGGCTTGGATTTTCCGGTCGTCACCGTGCGCGACATGGTGCGCGCGCAGGCCATGCTGCTCGACCATCTCGGCATCGAGTCCCTGTTTGCGATTGCCGGCGGTTCGCTGGGCGGCATGCAGGTGCTGCAATGGGCGGCGAGCTATCCGCAGCGCGTGTTCGCGGCGCTGCCGATCGCGACGTCGACCCGGCATTCCGCGCAGAACATCGCCTTCCACGAGGTCGGCCGCCAGGCGGTGATGGCCGATCCCGAGTGGCGCGGCGGACGCTATCTGCTGGAAGGCACCAATCCGCGCCGCGGCCTCGCGGTCGCCCGCATGGGCGCGCATATCACCTATCTGTCGGACGCGGCGCTCCATCGCAAGTTCGGCCGCCGCTTCCAGGACCGCTCCAATCCGACCTTCTCGTTCGACGCCGACTTCGAGGTGGAAAGCTATCTGCGCCACCAGGGCATCTCGTTCGTCGAGCGCTTCGACGCCAATTGCTATCTGTATCTCACGCGCGCGATGGACTACTTCGATCTCACCGCCGACTACGACGGCATGCTGGCGCGGGCCTTCAAGGACTCGCCGACGCGCTTCTGCGTCGTTTCATTCACCAGCGATTGGCTGTTCCCGACCTCGGAATCGCGCTCGGTCGTGCACGCGCTCAACGCGGCCGGCGCGCGGGTCTCGTTCGCCGAGATCGTGACCGACAAGGGCCATGACGCCTTCCTGCTCGACGAGCCCGAGCTGTTCGCCATCGTGCGCGGCTTCCTCGATTCGGCCGGCAAGGCGCGCGGCCTTTCCGGCGGACGCTAGACCATGCTCACCCGCCTCGAACGCGATCTGACCATGGCGGACGCGGCGCTGGGCCCCGGCGGCGGCCGCGTCGATCTGCTGCTCGTTGCCGACATGGTGGCGCCCGGCTCGAAGGTGCTCGACGTGGGCTGCGGCGACGGCGAGCTTCTGCGCATCCTCACCGAGACCCGCGGGGTCGACGGCCGCGGCATCGAGCTGTCGCGCGAGGGCGTGAACGAGTGCGTCGCCAAGGGACTCGCGGTGGTCCAGGGCGACGCCGACACCGATCTGGTCGATTACCCCGATGACGCGTTCGATTACGTGATCCTGTCGCAGACCCTGCAGGCCACCCGGCAGCCGCGCCAGGTGCTCGAGCACATGCTCCGCATCGGCCGGCGCGCCATCGTCTCGTTTCCCAACTTCGGCCATTGGGGCATCCGGCTGCAGATATTGTTCGGCGGGCGCATGCCGACCACCGACAATCTGCCGTACAGCTGGTACGAGACGCCCAACATCCATTTCTGCACGATCAAGGATTTCCGCGGCCTGTGCGGCGTGGTCGGCGCCCGGATGGAGCGGGCGATCGCGCTCAACGCCTGGGGCAAGCGGCTGCGCCTCGCCGCGCCGTGGTGGTTCTGGAACCTGTTCGGCGAGCAGGCGGTGTTTCTGCTGAGCAGACGACAAAGGGCAGAGAACAGAGGTCAGAGATCAGAGATCAGAAAATAGGACCGGGGTAGCAGAGAACGGCCTTCCATTTTGTTCTATCCGCCCTCTGTCATCTGACATCTGTCATCTGTCATCTGATCTCCGATCGCGATCGGCCCGCCGGCCACGACTTCGCCGTAGATGCCGCAATCGCAGTGGCCGAAGGTCCGCGCCAATGCGGCCGGGATCGCGAGGTCGCGGATGCCCGTGTCCGGATCCACCTCGGTGGCGGCGCAGCGTTGGATGCGCTTGACGATCTTCAGCCGCGCCTTGTCGCCGATGCCGATCTCGCGACCGAGAAGGTCGAACTCGCGCCATGCGGACCAGCCCTCGACATAAAGGTTGGCGCGAAAGCGCAACGGATGCACCGGCACGCCGACCGCCGTTTCGATCGCGGCGACGGACGCCAGATTGATGATCGAGAGAACCTTGCGCGAAACGTCGGAAAAGCTGTGGCCCGGCCCGCTGAGCACTTTCGGCGGGCCGCGCAGTTCGTCGGCGCAGAATTCGGCGAAGAAGCTCTCGATGGCGGCGCGGCCCTGCGGCGTGCGCAGATCGCCGCGCGCGGCCTCGCGCCGCTCGGCGGTGATGACGAGCGTGTGCGTCGCTTCGTCGAACGCCGTGCGCAGCTCGGCCAGCCGCTCGTTGCGCATCAGCATGAGAAAGCGATTCTTGGGCAGGTAAGCCGGGCTCGCCGGGTCAAAGCCCGACGGACCGTTCTCGATCGCGTAGGCGCGATCGCACGCGATGGTCCGGCCCGCCGTCAGCTCGACGCGCTCGAGCCGCTCGGGCCCTAATCCTTTCACCGGATAGCGGTAGATCGATTCAATGACGGGCATCGGGTATCGGGGCTCAGGATTCGGGGGTCAGGCGTCAGGGGTCAGGTCGGTTCTAGACGACGGCCTGTGGACGGAGAAGTGCCCAGCCCGAAGACCGGCCCTTCTGCCCTGTTTACTTTCTTCCTGATTCCCGACGCCTGAGTCCTCGTTCCTGCTCTTCCACTGATGGCCGCCGTGCCTACATGTACGGCACCCCATGACGATGTTCCGGCCGCGCCGTTCGGGCGGGCGGGACAGGCCGAGGGAGTAGGCGATGGACTTCGAAAAATACACGGACCGGGCGCGTGGATTCATCCAATCCGCCCAATCCCTCGCATTGCGCGAGGGGCACCAGCAGTTCACCCCCGAGCATCTGCTCAAGGTCCTGCTCGACGATGCCGAGGGCCTTGCGGCCGGCTTGATCGACCGCGCGGGCGGCAATTCGCGTGCCGTGCTCGCGGCGGTCGAAGCGGCGCTTGCCAAGTTGCCCAAGGTTTCGGGCGCCGGGGCCGGGCAGGTCTATCTCGCGCCGGGCACCGCGCGGGTGTTCGACACTGCCGAAAAAGCCGCCGAGAAGGTCGGCGATTCCTACGTCACCGCCGAGCGCCTGCTGCTTGCCCTGGCGATCGAGAAGGACACCGAGGCGGGCAAAATTCTCGCCCGGGCGGGCGTGACGCCGCAGAACCTCAACGCTGCCATCGAGGCGCTGCGCAAAGGGCGCACCGCCGACACCGCGACCGCCGAGAACGCCTATGACGCGCTCAAGAAATATGCCCGTGATATCACCGAGGCCGCCCGCGCCGGCAAGCTCGACCCGGTGATCGGCCGCGACGAGGAGATCCGCCGCACCATCCAGGTGCTCTCGCGCCGGACCAAGAATAATCCCGTCCTGATCGGCGAGCCGGGCGTCGGCAAGACCGCCATCGTCGAGGGCCTGGCGCTGCGCATCGTCAATGGCGACGTGCCCGGCAGCCTCGAGGACAAGAAGCTTCTCGCCCTCGACATGGGCGCGCTGATCGCCGGCGCCAAATATCGCGGCGAGTTCGAGGAGCGCCTCAAGGCGGTGCTGCAGGAGGTCATCGCCTCGGAAGGCGGGATCGTCCTGTTCATCGACGAGATGCACACGCTGGTCGGCGCCGGCAAGGCCGAAGGCGCGATGGACGCCTCGAACCTGCTCAAGCCCGCGCTGGCGCGCGGCGAGCTGCACTGCATCGGCGCCACGACCCTCGACGAATACAAGAAGCACGTGGAGAAGGACGCCGCGTTGGCGCGGCGCTTCCAGCCGGTCTACATCTCCGAGCCGAGCGTGGAAGACACCGTCTCGATCCTGCGCGGGCTCAAGGAGAAGTACGAGGCGCATCACGGCGTGCGCATCACCGACGGCGCGCTCGTCGCCGCCGCGACCCTGTCGCATCGCTACATCACCGACCGCTTCCTGCCCGACAAGGCGATCGACCTCGTCGACGAAGCGGCGGCGCGGCTGAAGATGCAGGTCGACTCCAAGCCCGAGGAACTCGACACGCTCGACCGCGAGATCGTGCGGCTGCGCATCGAGCAGGAGGCGCTCAAAAAGGAACCCGATCCCGGCTCGAAGGAGCGCCTCAAGCGGCTGGAGAAGGAGCTTGCGGCGCTCGACGAGCGAGCGCGCGAGCTGACCAGCCGCTGGAAGGCGGAAAAGGACAAGCTCTCCGAGGCGCAGCGGCTCAAGAACGAGCTCGACCAGGTGCGCGTGGAGCTGGCCGATGCGCAGCGCCGCGGCGAGTACCAGCGCGCCGGCGAGCTCGCCTATGGGCGCATTCCCGAGCTGGAAAAGAAATTGCGCGCGATCGAGGAGAAGAGCGGCGGTGGCGCCCTGGTCGACGAGGCAGTCACCGCCAATCACATCGCCCAGGTGGTCTCGCGCTGGACCGGCGTGCCGGTCGACCGCATGCTCGAGGGCGAGCGGGAAAAGCTCCTGCGCATGGAAGACCAGATCGGCAAGCGGGTGGTCGGCCAGGCGGAAGCCGTGCAGGCGGTCTCGACCGCCGTGCGCCGCGCCCGCGCCGGCCTGCAGGATCCGCGCCGGCCGATCGGCTCGTTCATCTTCCTCGGCCCCACCGGCGTCGGCAAGACCGAGCTCACCAAGGCGCTCGCCGAGTTCCTGTTCGACGACGAGAACGCCCTGATCCGGCTCGACATGTCCGAGTACATGGAGAAGCATTCGGTCGCCCGCCTGATCGGCGCGCCGCCCGGCTATGTCGGCTACGAGGAAGGCGGCGCGCTCACCGAGGCGGTGCGGCGCCGGCCCTACCAGGTGATCCTGTTCGACGAGATCGAGAAGGCGCACCCGGACGTCTTCAACGTGCTCCTGCAGGTGCTCGACGACGGGCGCCTCACCGACGGCCAGGGCCATACCGTCGACTTCCGCAACACCCTGATCGCAATGACGTCGAACCTCGGCGCCGAATATCTGGTCAACCAGGCGGACGGCCAGGACACCGATGCGGTCCGCGACGAGGTCATGGCGGTGGTGCGGGCGAGTTTTCGGCCCGAATTCCTCAACCGGGTCGACGAGATCATCCTGTTCCACCGGCTCAAGCGCGCCGACATGGTCAGGATCGTCGACATCCAGATGCATTACCTCAAGAAGCTGCTCGAGGACCGCAAGGTCACGGTGGTGCTCGATCCGCCCGCGCGCGAGTGGCTTGCCGACAAGGGCTGGGACCCGGCCTATGGGGCGCGGCCGCTCAAGCGCGTGATCCGGAAATCAGTGCAGGATCCGCTCGCCGAGATGATCCTGTCCGGCCGGATCAAGGACGGCGACCGCGTGGTGATCTCGGTCGGCGCGCACGGCCTGATCTTCAACGGCGAGGAAGCGACCGCGGCCGCGGCTTAGAGCATGATCCCGAAAAAGCCTGCCCCGGACTTGATCCGGGGTGGGTACCGGTTTTCGGAAGAGATCATGCTCCAAAAATTAAGAGCATTTTCCGGCGAAGTGTGCAGCGGTTCGCCGCAGAAAATGCGACAAAATCAAAAAGTCTACCGCCCGACCTCGGCGGCGCGGATGGGCGGACCGGCGGGCTGAGTGCGCTTCATCATGCCGTCGACCCGCTCGCGCTCGCGCTCGAACCCGGCCAACAGCGTGCCTTCGAGCACGCGGCCGCGCGGAAGCTTGACGCGCATCGGATCGACGAAGTTGCCGTTGATGATGATCTCGTAGTGCAGGTGCGCGCCGGTCGACAGGCCGGTCGAGCCGACATAGCCGATCACCTGTCCCTGGCGCACGCGCACGCCCGGCTGAATGCCGCGCGCGAAGGCCGACATGTGGCCGTACGCGGTCTGGTAGCCGTTGGTGTGGCGCAGCCGCACGTACTTGCCGTAGCCGGATTCCCAGCCGACCTTTTCCACCGTGGCGTTGCCCGACGCATAGATCGGCGTGCCGTTCGGCGCCGACCAGTCGACGCCGGTATGCATCTTCGAATAGCCGAGGATGGGATGCCTGCGGAAGCCGAAGCCCGAGCGCATGATCCCGGCGATCACCGGCTTGCGCACCAGGAACTTCTTCGCGCTCTTGCCGGTCTCGTCGTAGTAGTCGACGGTCCCGTCGTCGAGCGTCTGGAACCGGTAGTATTTCTTGGTCTCGCTGCCGGCGGTGAGCGCGGCGAACAGCACTTCGCTCCGGTTCTCCGCCGCCGGATCGTCCTCGCCCGCGTAGAACACCTCGAACGAGTCGCCCGGCTGGGCGCGGCGCTGGAAGTCCACGTCGTAGGAATAGATGCGGATCAGCTCGTTGATCACCGGGCGCGGAACCTGGTTGCGCAGCGCCGTCTCGTAGACGCTCTGATAGAGCCGCACGGCGGTGGTGTCGTTGTCGTCGTCCTCCTCCGCCTCGGTGATCTCGGTGC
>DASPZC010000482.1:0-7672 GCA_035636455.1 Xanthobacteraceae bacterium | reverse complement strand
CGAACCGGTATCCACTTCGCCGGAACATGCGCTAAGTTCCGCGTGCCAAGACCACGACGGGGCGTGACGATGGCGGCCGAGACGCACCTGTTCAACTGCCTCAAGGACAATTACTGCGTCCTTCTGCACGATCCCACCAATGGCGCGACGGCCGCGATCGACGCGCCCGAGGCGGCGCCGATCGAGGAGGCGCTGCGCGTCAGGAACTGGCGGCTCACCGACATTCTGGTGACGCACCATCACGGCGACCATACCGGGGGTATCGCCGAGCTGAAGGCGCGTCACGCCTGCCGCGTCGTCGCCCCGCGCAAGGAAGCCGCGCGCATTCCCGGCGTCGACGTGACGGTGCGCGAGGGCGATTTCGTCACCATCGGCACGCTGGTGGGCCGGGTGCTGGAGACGCCCGGCCACACCGCCGGCCATATTTCCTATTGGTTCAAGTCGGAGAAGCTCGCATTCGCCGGCGACACGCTGTTCTCGGTCGGCTGCGGGCGCCTGCTCGAAGGCACGGCCGACATGATGTGGCAATCGCTGGTCAAGCTGCGCAACCTGCCGATGGATACGCAGCTTTATTGCGGCCACGAGTACACCGCCGCCAACGTGCATTTCGCCCTGACGATCGAGCCGGGGAACGCGGCGCTGCGCGCGCGGGCGGAAGAAGTGGTTCGGCTGTGCAGCGCCGGACGCCCGACCATCCCGACCACGATCGCGTCCGAAAAAGTGACCAATCCGTTCCTGCGCGCCGACATGCCGAGCGTCGCCGCCGCGGTCGATCTGCCGGACGCGCCGCCGGTGCAGGTGTTCGCGGTCATCCGCGCGCGCAAGGACAAGTTCTGAGGGCTCGGCTGCGGCATTCATGATGACATTATGTCGCTGACCGCCGCCGAGGTGATCCGGCTGCTCGACCTTCGCCCGCATCCGGAAGGCGGGCACTATCGCGAGACTTTCCGGGATCGGGAGCAATCCGAGCGCGGGCGGGCCGCATCGACGGCGATCTATTTCCTGCTCGCGGCGGGCGAGCGGTCGCACTGGCACCGCATCGACGCCGTGGAAGTCTGGCATTGGTACGCGGGCGCCGCGCTGGCGCTGCACGTGGCGGACAGCGGCTCGGTCAGCACCGCGCGGGTCGGATCCGATCTCGCCGGCGGCGAGCGGCCGCAAGCCGCTGTCCCGGCCGGTGTGTGGCAGGCGGCCGAGACCCTCGGCGCCTGGACACTCACCGGCTGCACGGTCGCGCCCGGCTTCGAGTTCGCCGGCTTCGAGTTGGCCCCGAAGGATTGGGCGCCGCCGGGCTAATCTTCCGCGGGCGTCAGGATCATGTCCTTGGCGGCCAGCAGGCCGCCGCCGGCGATCAGCGCCGCGGCGAGCGCGAGCGCGGCGCTCGCCTCGGCAAATCCCGCCAGCACCAGCAGCAGCGTGGACAGCACCGGCGCCGCATAGGAGGCCGCCCCGAGCACGCGGATGTCGCCGCGCTTGACGCCGAAATCCCAGGCGTAGAACGCGGCGCCCACCGGGCCGACCCCCAGCCCCGCGACGGCGAGCCATTGGGTCGCGCTCGCCGGCCAGACGGTCTCCTCGAGCCAGCAGTGACACACCGTCGCCAGGACCGCGGTCACCAAACAAAAGCCGGCGACCGCGTCGGTCGGGACCGCCGCGAAGCGACGCGACAGCACCGAGTAGGTCGCCCACACGAACGCCGCCACGAAGGCCGCCGCCAGCCCGGGAGCATGGTCCTGTGCGAGCACGAGGCCGCCGCGGCCGGCGATCAGCACCACGGTGCTGATGAACCCGAGCAGGGCGCCGGCGACGTGATGGAGCCGCAGCCGCTCGCCCAGCAACAGTCCGGACAAGAGCACGATCAGCAGGGGCCACAGGTAGCTGATCAGCCCGGCCTCGGCGGGTGGCGCCAACCGCAGCGCCATGAAGTAGAGCGCGTGATAGCCGAACAGGCCGCCGACCCCGAGCGCCCATACCTCCGGTTTCTGCCGCAGCGCCGCAACGGCGCCGCGTCGCACGCTCCAGGTCGCGGCCCCGATGGCGCCGCCGATCGCAAACGTCATCGCGGCGAGCTGGAACGGCGGAACCCGTCCCGATGCGGCGGTGAACAGCGCCAGCAGCGACCACATCAGCACCGCGGTGAATCCAACGAGGGTCGCCGTGCGGCGGCTCATGCGCGGGACCGCGGAGCGGTGCTAGGTGATCCGCCGCCTCATGTGAAATATTGCCCGCCGTTCGCCGACAACGTCGAGCCGGTGATGAGGCCCGCCTCGTCGGATGCCAGGAACACCACGCAGCGCGCGATCTCTTCGGGCTCGCCGAGCCGTCCGATCGGAATCTGCGGCAGAATCGATTTCTCCAGCACGTCCTTCGGCACCGCCTGGACCATCTCGGTATTGATGTAGCCGGGACAGACGGCATTCACCGTGATGCCCTTGCGTGCGCTTTCCTGCGCCAGCGCCTTGGTGAAGCCGAGCTCGCCGGCCTTGGCGGCCGAATAGTTGGATTGGCCCGCCTGGCCCTTCTGGCCGTTGATCGACGACACGTTGACGATGCGGCCGAAATTGCGGTCGCGCATGCCCTCGATCACCGGACGGCACATGTTGAATAGCGAGCTGAGATTGGTGTTGATGACGGCGGTCCACTGCTCCGGCTTCATCCGGTGAAACACCGTGTCGCGGGTGATGCCGGCATTGTTGACCAGCACGTCCACCGGCCCGATGTCGGCCTCGACCTTCTTGATGCCGTCAACGCAGGCGTCGTAGGAGCTGACGTCCCATTTGTAGACCGGAATGCCGGTGTCAGCCTTGAACTTCTCGGCGGCCGCATCGTTGCCGCCGTAATTGGCCGCGACCTTGTAGCCGGCTGCCTTGAGCGCCTTCGAGATCGCCGCGCCGATCCCACGCGTGCCGCCCGTGACCAACGCCACCCTTGCCATCACCGCATCCTCCCTGATGACGGACCGGCGTCGCGCAACCGCGCCGATCTCACGCTTCTTTCAGCTTACGACGAAAACGGCGGAGCGCGATATCGTGCTCCGCCGTTCCGCTGGCGTCTCGGCCAGCGCTCTCCGCAAGCGCGCGCGGTCAGCGCTCCACGCACATGGCGATGCCCATGCCGCCGCCGATGCACAGCGTTGCCAGACCCTTCTTGGCGTCGCGCTTTTGCATCTCGTGCAGCAGCGTCACCAGGACGCGCGCGCCCGAGGCGCCGATCGGATGGCCGAGCGCGATCGCGCCGCCGTTGACGTTGACCTTGGCGGGGTTCCAGCCGAGGCCCTTGTTGACCGCGCAGGCCTGCGCCGCGAACGCCTCGTTGGCCTCGACGAGATCGAGGTCGTCGATCTTCCAGCCGGCCTTCGTGAGCGCCGAGCGCGAGGAGGGGATGGGACCGGTGCCCATGATGGACGGGTCGACGCCGGCGTGCGCCCAGGAGACGATGCGGGCGAGCACCTTGCGGCCTTCCTTCGCGGCCTGGCTCGCCTTCATCAGCACCACGGCGGCGGCGCCGTCGTTGATGCCGGACGCGTTGCCGGCCGTCACGGTGCCGGCCTTGTCGAAGGCAGGCTTGAGCTTGGCGACCGCATCGAGCGTGGTGCCGTGGCGCGGATATTCGTCGTTCTCGACCACCACGTCGCCCTTGCGGGTCTTGATGGTGATCGGGACGATCTCGTCCTTGAACCGCCCGGCCTTTTGCGCCGCCTCCGCCTTGTTCTGCGAGGCGACCGCGAACTCGTCCTGCTGCTGGCGGGTGATCTGGTATTGCTTGGCGACGTTCTCGGCCGTGTTGCCCATGTGGTAGCCGTTGAAGGCGTCCCACAGGCCGTCCTTGATCATGGTGTCGACGAATTCGAGGCTGCCCATCTTGGTGCCGCTGCGCAGGTACGCGGCATGCGGCGCCTGGCTCATGGATTCCTGGCCGCCCGCGACCACGATGTCCGAATCCCCGTTGACGATCGCCTGGTAACCGAGCGCCACGGCGCGCAGACCCGAGCCGCACAGCTGGTTCACCCCCCAGGCCGGGCTTTCCACCGGAATGCCGGCCCCGATCGAGGCCTGGCGGGCGGGGTTCTGCCCCTGGGCGGCCGTGAGGATCTGGCCCATCACGACCTCGGAGACGCGGCCCGGCTCGACGCCGGCCCGTTCGAGCGCCTCCTTGATGGCGACCTTGCCCAGGTCATGGGCCGGCAGCATGCCCAGCGCGCCGTTGAACGCGCCGACCGGCGTCCTGGCGGCGCCGACAATGACGATGTCGTCCTTCATCTCGCAAAACTCCTCTTGTCAGTCGAGCTGAGCGGCTATGGGGGCCCATGTCGATAATAGCCCGCGCCCGCGGCCGCCGCACCGGCGGTTCGCTTGTTCGGCACGCCATCCTGATGGCAGTCTCCGGCACTCAATTAGACCGCTCGGTACCCGTCCGCAAGGACGGCCGGACCGGGGGCGGCCCTGCCCGCCGCGCATGCGCGGGCCTCCGGACAACGAAAAGAGTGGCCCGGGAAGGAGAAAAATGCGTATTCTGGCGGGTACTTGAAGCTCGAACCCGCGCGAAAATGTCATGGCCAAGTCCGAAGAGCCGGTCACGATCAAGA
Organism: Xanthobacteraceae bacterium; assembly: GCA_035636455.1. Taxonomy (GTDB): domain Bacteria; phylum Pseudomonadota; class Alphaproteobacteria; order Rhizobiales; family Xanthobacteraceae; genus AP-16. The sequence continues at coordinate 3,087 of DASPZC010000482.1, read as the reverse complement.
AGTACGCCAATCGGCGGCTCTACAATACCGGCACCAGCACGTATGTGACGCTGGAAGACTTGGCCGCGCTGGTGAAGTCCGGCGAAGACTTCGTGGTCTACGATGCCAAGACCGGCGAGGACATTACCCGTTCGGTCCTGGCGCAAATCATCTTCGAGCAGGAGAACAAGGAAGGCCAGAACCTGCTGCCGATCGCCTTCCTGCGCCAGCTCATCCGTTTCTACGGAGACAGCATGCAGATGCTGGTGCCGCGTTTTCTCGAAGCGTCGATCGATTCGCTCACCCGCGAGCAGGAGAAATTCCGCGAGCAGATGGCCCAGGCGTTCGGGGTGGGCAGTTTCGGGCCGTTGGAGGACCAGGTGCGGCGGAACATGGAGATGTTCCAGCGCGCCTTCGCCATGTTTCCCGGGTTCGCCCCGCGCGAGACGCCGGCGGACGAGCCGGACAAAAACCCGCGCCCCTCCGGCGAGATCGACGATTTGAAGCGTCAGCTCTCCGAGATGCAGAGGCGGCTCGACAAGATCACCGGCGGCGACAAAGGGTAGGAGAGTCGAGACTGTTCTCGCTATTTCTTTTCCAACAGGGCGTGCAGGCTGTAGAGAATGCCGACCAGGCTGGCAATGGCCAAGAAGGCGGTCATGTTGCCAAGGAGTTTCAGAACATCCTCAAGGTAGATGCCGGCGATCACGGCACTTGATCCGGCAAATACCCCGCTGTCGAAGACGACGGTCAGATAAAATTTATCGCCTGAATCCTGAAAACCGCGCCGCCAACGCACAACATATGCCAAGACAACGTATGCCACCATAAAGGTGACGATCCACGCCCACAGGCCGTGTTCCGTCGTCGGGTAAATCGGGATTACCTGCGAGCGAAAATAAATCCTACGATTCCACCTATCACGGCAGCCGTAATTTGGCCAGTCATGGTCCCATCCAGCCCGACATACGGGGCAAAAAACGCGAATAGAGCAAGTGCCGCCAATCCAAAGCCGGCGACGCCCTTTAGCAGGACCATGAAGGGCACCGCCTTACTTTCGGCTCGATTCATGATGTGGGTGTTGGCCATCGGACGCGCCCTCTTCCGGCTTATCGCAATGTTGCTACCATACTACAGCAATGTTGCGACTGCTGTGTAGCATATAGGCACTTCGTAGCGACTTGCACGTTCCGTAGGCGAGCGAGACGGGAACACCCACCTCATCCGTGCGCTGAACCCGCGCCCGCCCACGGCCGCTCGGTCGAGGCTCTGCCGACCAATTCGCCCTGCAGGTAGTCGCATCCCCAGCCGGCCAGCATGGCAGCGGCTTCCTCGTCCTGGACCCACTCGGCCACGGTCGCGAGCCCGAGCGTGCGGCCGAGCTCGATCAGCGTGCGCACGAACGCCCGGTCGTCCGCCGAGCGCTTGAGGTTCTGCACGAACATGCCGTCGACCTTGACCATGTCGACGCCGAGCTTGCGCAGGTGGCGAAACGAGGTGTAGCCGACGCCGAAATCGTCGATGGCGATGCGGCAGCCGAGGTCCTTGGCGCGGCTGACGAAGCCGCTGGCATCGCCCACGTGGTGGATCGCCGCCGTTTCGGTGATTTCGAGGGTGAGCCGCCCGGCGATGTCGGGGTGGGCGCGCACGCCGGCGCTGAGGCTCGACCACCAGTCCGGATCGGTGGCGGAGGCCGGCGACACGTTGAGGCTCGCGTTGAGCGCGGGCGCCGCGACCAACTCGGCGAGCACCAGCTCGAGCATGCGGTGATCGACCAGGCGGACGAGGCCGAGGCGTTCGGCCGCGGGGACGATGCCGCTCGCCGGGATGAGCCGGCCATCGGCCCGGCGGATGCGCATCAGGCATTCGTAGAACGCCGGCCTGCGCGAGCGGGTGTCCACCACCGGCTCGAAGGCGAGCGCGATGCGGCGCTCGTTGAGCGCGGCGACGGTCTCGTCGGTTGCCCGGATGCTCTCCCGCCGCAGCATTTCGCGCTCGACGCTCGGGCGATAGGCTTCGAACGAGCCCGGCCGCTTGGTCCGCGCGATGTCGAGCGCCTCGTGCGCCCGCGCCAGCATTTCCTCCACCGTGCGGGCATGGCGTGGCGCCGCGACCCCGCCGATCGTCACCGTGGCGGCAACCGGTCCGGCGGCGGTCGGCACCACGTCCTCGCGCACCGCGTGGAGCAGGCGGTCGGCCGCCGCCGCCATGTCGTCGGGCGTGCAGTTGCGCAGGATGACGCCGAACTTGTTGCCGGAGAAACGCCCGAGCGAGTCGCCGCCGCGCAAGCGCGCGCGCAGGCGCTTGGCCACGCCGTCGATCACCTCGTCGGCGGCCGCGAAACCGTAGGCCTCGTTGATGCGGCCGAGATTGTCGATCGCCGCCAGGAAGAAGCCGCAGGAGGCGCGGAAGCGATTGGCGTCGTCGAAGGCGCCGCGCAGCGTCTCGACGAGCTGGAAGCGGTTCATCTCGCCGGTCAGGTCGTCGCACTGGGACAGGTAGGCGAGGCGCTCCTCGCGCGCGTGGCGCTCGTTGATCGCCCGCACCACGCCGTGGGCGCGGGCCGGACGCCCGTCGGCGCCGGCGAACCAGCGCCCCAGATCCTCGAGCCAGAGCCGCTCTCCCGCCGCGGTGCGCAGGCAATACTCCGCCTGGTAGGCAATCCCGTTGCCCTCGTCGCGGCCGCTCGCGCGGGCCATCGCGTCGAAGCGCGTGGTGGGGCTCTGCGGATCGAGCAGCGCCGCGTAGGCGCGGCCCGTCGCGATCGTGGCCGGGTCGGCGATCGCCAGGACGTCGGCCGCATTGGCGCCCCAGCTGAGCGTATCGGTCGCGATGTCCCAGGCGTACGGCGCGGCGCCGACCGAGCGCAGGATCGCGGCGATGTCCGGCGGCGCGATTGTCCGTCGCTCGGTCGTGGCGGGCTCGGAGGGAGGCGCGGAGCCGGTGGCGGCGCTGGTCACGCGGGGGTCCTTGCGGGTGTGCCGCGGCACGGCTTTGAAGCCCGCGGCCGTCCACCCGCAACCTAGTCGTCTGATTCAGTCAGATTGAAGGGTATAGGTGCCTGAGTTTGATGCGTGCGTTGGCGGTTGTGAAGTGCCAGTTGGCCTT
>DASPZC010000481.1:0-1760 GCA_035636455.1 Xanthobacteraceae bacterium | reverse complement strand
GATTGGCAGGGCATCGAGAACGCGCCCAACGAGGCGCTCGTCAATGCGCTGGCGATGATGTCGCCCTATGGGGCGGCGGAGAAGCAGGCCCTGCTGGAGGCGCCGGATCTGAAGACCCGCGCGGAGATCCTGGTGGCGGTCACCGAGATCGAGCTCGCCAACGCCGGCAGCGAGGGCGAACCGTCGTTGCAGTGATATATCTCGTAGCCCGGATGCAGCGACCGTACAGCGGTCGCGAAATCCGGGATGCCGTTCCCGCATGGAGGATCACAATGAACGAACCGCCGCGCGACCGTCATGCGGTCGATCCGAAGCTGCTCGAAATCCTGGTCTGCCCGCTGACCAAGGGCCCGCTCGAATACGACGCCGAGAAGCAGGAGCTGATTTCGCGGTCGGCCAAGCTCGCCTACCCGATCCGCGACGGCATTCCGATCATGCTGCCGGAGGAAGCCCGCGCCCTGGAGTGACGCGCGCTCGCCGTCACCCTGAGGCGCGAGCTCGCCGGCAGTTTCGTGCGGCGGACTCGGACGGCATACTTGATTGAAACTGCCGGCGGGCGAGCCTCGAAGGGCGACGGCGCATTGCGCGGCTTGGATGTGCCCGGCCGTGCTTCGAGGGCCGCTGACGCGGCCACCTCAGCATGACGGCCGGATATAGGCGCCAACTCACAGCGCCTCGCCGCGCAGCAGTTTCGGTACCTCGCCGGTGATGCCCGCCGCCTCGCGGATGAACCAATGCTTGAGCCCGGGCAGCCGGTCGACCAGGCCGAGGCCCACGTCGCGAACGAGGCGGAGCGCGTCGGAGCGGTTGGAGAACAGTCGATTGAGCCCGTCGGTGGCCATCCCCATCATCATCGTGTCGAACCGGCGCCAGCGCTGATAGCGCTCCAGCACCTCGCTCGAGCCCGGATCGAGGCCGAGTCTGACCGCATCGACGATCGCCTCCGCGAGCGCCGCCACGTCGCGCAGCCCCATGTTGAGACCCTGGCCCGCGATCGGATGGATGACGTGCGCGGCATCGCCGACCAGCGCCAGCCGCTCGCCGATGAAGGAGCGCGCCACCGAATATCCCAATGGGTGTACGCGACGCGGGCTGATGACTTCGATCTCGCCGAGCTCGAGCCCGAACCGGCGCTCGAGCTCCGCGTGGAACAGATCGTCGGCAAGCGCGACGATTGTTTGCGCAGCTTGCGTCTCCTCGGTCCACACGATCGAAGAGCGGCGACCCTTGAGCGGCAGGATCGCAAACGGCCCGGCGGGCAGAAAATGCTCGCACGCGCGCCCGTTATGATCGCGTTCGTGCGCGACGTTGGTGACGATCGCCGATTGCGGATAGTTCCAGCCATAGGTCGGGATGCCGGCAAGCTCGCGCAGCCGCGAGCGCGCGCCGTCGGCCGCGACCAGCAGACGCGCCGCCGTGCTGGCGCCGTCGGGGAAGCGAACCGCGATTTGCCCGGATGCCGATTCGAAGCCGGTCACCGCGGCGGACTGCAAGCCGATCCCGAGCTCGCGGGCTTTCGCGGTCAGCGCCGCGACCAGATCGCGGTTCTCGATCATGTGCGCGAACGGCTCGCCGGGCTCGACCTCGCCGCCGAAACTCAGGAACACCGGCCGCATCTTGTCGGCGAGCCGGCTGTCGGTCACCGCCATGTCGAGGATCGGCTGCGCCTCCTGCGCGACCGCCTCCCACACGCCGATGGTCTCGAACAGCCGCCGGGCGCCCGCGGCGATCGCCGAGGCGCGCGGATCGCCCGCGCCGTC
>DASPZC010000480.1:0-2751 GCA_035636455.1 Xanthobacteraceae bacterium | reverse complement strand
CGGCTTCGCCAGGCGCACCGCGTGCTCGAGCACCAGGGCCGCATAGGCGAGCAGCGGCCGGCGCGCGTCATTGACGACCTCGATGCGCGAGAGCATCGCCGGGTCGATGCGGTGGGCGAGGCGGGAGAACTCCAGCGCCTCGCGCGCCGGAATCCGGTAGGCGTGCATCACGTGCAGCGGATAGCCGGTCTGCCACATGTGCAGCCGGGCGAGCGCGCGCCAGGTGCCGCCGACCGCATAGAAGGTGCGCCCCTCCCCGGCCGCCAGGGCCGGCACGTCGGACAGCGCCTGCCTGACGATCTTGTCGGCCTTCTTGACGGACTTTGACGAAATATCCTGCAGCGCGAGGCCGCCGAGCGGCAGCGTCACGCCGGCCTTGATGCGGGTGCCGCGCACGTCGGTGAGCTCGAGCGAGCCGCCGCCGAGGTCGCCGACGATGCCGTCGGGCCGGTGAATGCCGGAGACGACGCCGAGCGCCGAATACTGCGCCTCGCGCCGGCCCGACAGGACGTCGATCTTGGCGCGGCAGATGCGCTCGGCCTCGGCGATGAAGGCGCGGCCGTTGCTGGCGTCGCGGCAGGCGGCGGTGGCGAGCACCCACAGCTTGCGCACGCCCGCGGTGTCGACCAGCGCGCGGAAGCGACGCAACGCCGAAAACGCCTTGTCGACCGCGTCGGCCGACAGCAGCCCGGTCGACTGCACCTCGCGGCCGAGCCCGGCCAGCACCTTTTCGTTGAAGATCGGGGTCGGGCTGCGCGCCAGGCCCTCGTAGATGACCACGCGCACCGAGTTCGAGCCGATGTCGATCACGGCAATCGGCGGGCCGTGGTCGAGCCGGCCCTGCGCCTCCGGCTCGGGCGGCGCGGAGCGGTCGGAGCGCTTTCCGATTCGACTGAATCGGAAATCCGCTCCGGCACTTTGATTTTGTCGCATTTTCTGCGGAAAACCGGTGCCCACTTTTCCGGAAAATGCTTTAGGCGCGGTCACGCTGGCGGACGAGGCTGCGCGGAGACGATTCTTTGAGGGATTTGCCACGGCCCGACAGGCTCGGATTGGTCATGAAATACTTGTGGGCATTGAACGGTTCCTCGCCCGGGGCGACCTTTATGCGCACCGAGGCGCCGTCGGGCAAGAGCTTCCAGCTCTGCTGGTTGTCCTTGAAGTCGGCGATCATGATCTGGCCGAGCACCTGCTCGTGCACCGTCGGATTGAGGATCGGGCACAGCACCTCGACGCGGCGGTCGAGGTTGCGCGGCATCACGTCGGCGGAAGAGATGTAGACCGCGGCGCGCGCGTGCGGCAGCCCGTGGCCGCCGCCGAAGCAGAAGATGCGGCCGTGCTCGAGGAAGCGCCCGACGATCGACTTGACGCGGATGCGGTCGGACAGCCCCGGCACCCCCGGCCGCAGGCAGCAGATGCCGCGCACCACGAGGTCGATCTCGACGCCGGCGCGCGAGGCGGCGTAGAGCGCGTCGATCACCTCGGGGTCGACCAGCGCGTTCGTCTTCATCCAGATCGCCGCCGGCCGGCCGGCCTTGGCATGGGCGATCTCCTGCTCGATATGGCCGAGGATGCGGCTCTTCAGGTTGAGCGGCGAGACCGCCATCTTCTCCAGCTCGGCCGGCTCGGCGTAGCCGGTGATGAAGTTGAATACGCGCGCCACGTCGCGGGCGATCACCGGATCGGCGGTGAAGAAGGAAAGGTCGGCGTAGATGCGCGCGGTGACCGGATGATAGTTGCCGGTGCCGACGTGCACATAAGACGAGAGCGAGCCGCCCTCGCGCCGGACCACCAGCGACAGCTTGGCGTGGGTCTTGAGCTCGATGAAGCCGAACACCACCTGGGCGCCGGCGCGCTCGAGTTCGCGCGACCAGCGGATGTTGGCCTCCTCGTCGAACCGGGCCTTCAGCTCGACCAGCGCGGTGACCGACTTGCCGGCCTCCGCCGCCTCGACCAGCGCCTTGACGATCGGGCTGTCGAAGGACGTGCGGTAGAGCGTCTGCTTGATCGCCACGACGTCGGGATCGCGCGCCGCCTGATTGAGGAACTGCACCACCACGTCGAACGATTCGTAGGGGTGATGGACGATCAGGTCCTTCTGCCGGATGGCGGCGAAGCAATCGCCGGCATGGTCGCGGATGCGCTCGGGGAAGCGCGGGTTGTAGGGGACGAATTCGAGGTCCGGCCGGTCGATGCTGGTGAGCTGGGACAGCTCGTTGAGCGCGAGCATGCCGTCGACCAGGAAGATTTCGTCATCGGCGACCGCGAGCGCGCGCTGGACGAAGCGGCGCAGCTCGGCCGGCATCGCCTCCTCCAGCTCGAGGCGGATCACCGAACCGCGGCGGCGGCGCTTGAGCACGGTCTCGAACAGCCGCACCAGGTCTTCCGCCTCCTCCTCGATCTCGATCTCGCTGTCGCGGATCACGCGGAACGCGCCCTGACCCTTCACGGCGTAGCCGGGGAACAGCCGCGAGATGAACAGGCCCGTGGCCTGCTCGAGCGTGATCAGCCGCGCCACCGGATTGTCGGGCGCACTCGGCAGGCGGATGAAGCGTTCGATCTTGTTGGGGACGCGGATGAGCGCGTTCATCGTCTTGCCGTCGCGCGCGCGCGCGAGATGCAGCGCGATCGAGAAGCCGAGATTGGGGATGAACGGGAACGGATGCGCCGGATCGATGGCGAGCGGGGTGAGGACGGGGAAGATGTGGTGGAGGAAGTGATCCTCGAGCCACGCCTTCTCGTGCTTGGTCA
>DASPZC010000479.1:0-8936 GCA_035636455.1 Xanthobacteraceae bacterium | reverse complement strand
TCGCAGAGGCCCCCTCACCCCAACCCTCTCCCCGCAAGCGGGGAGAGGGAGCCCGCGACTCACCCCCGAGCCGATCCGCGGATTCATCGTCAATTCGCAGGAACGAGCGACGTGTCGAACGCCTGCTTGGGATCCCATTTCGGATCGAGGTCCTGGGACTGCGCCACCGCGGCCCAGGTGAAGGCCAGTCGTTCGGCGGATTCCTTGCCGAAGCCGAACTGCTTCTCGTGATCGGAATAGACGAACTCCATCACCGCCTTGACGCTGTGCACGCAGTCGTCGAGCGCCACCTCGGGCACCTTCTCGATGTGCGCCTTGCACGCCTCCTCGGGATTGGCGCGCGCCCACTCGAACGAGCGCCTCACCGCCTTGAGAAAGCGCCGCGTGAGATCGGGGCGCTTGGCAATGGTCTCGTCGCCGGCGATGATCGAGGCCGCGTAGATCTTGAAGCCGACCTCGACGAAGGGGAGGGGGAGAATCTCCTCGCCGGCCGCCTTGGCGGCCTTGTTGATGTAGTAGTAGTGGATCGAATAGAACGGCGCCGCGTCGATCTTCCGGGCGATCAGCTGCGCCGCCATCGCCGCCCCATCCATGTTGACCCAGACGATCTTGTCGGGATCGGTGCCGGATCTTTCCGCGACCTTGGGGAAGTAGAACTTGTGGCTGTTGCCCGGCGTGATGCCGATCTTCTTGCCCTCGAGCCCCTTGAAGCCGGTGATGCCCGAGCTCTTGAGCACGAACAGCGAGTGCGGCGACTGGGTGTAGAGCACCGCGATGGTCTTGACCGGCACGTTCTGGCGCGCCCGCGCCGTCGTCACCGCGGCGACGTCGGCAATGCCGAAGTCGAACGCGCCGGCGGCGAGCTTGGTCACCGTATCGCCCGAGCCGTAGCCGCGGGTGATGGTGACGTCGATGCCCTCCTCGGCGAAGATGCCCTTCTGCCAGCCGCCGTAATACATGGCGTGCTCGCCCGACGGCAGCCAATCGGTCTGGAAACGGACCTTGTCGGCCGCGGCCGCTCTCTCGCTGACGAGTGTGGCGCACGCCGCCATCGCGGCGATGAGCGCCAATGCACGTGCTGCGCGTTCCATGATCACCTTCCCGCTGTCGAGCGGATTGACATGTCCCGGCGCGCGGATCGTTCCACAGAATTTTGCGCTTGCAAAGGCTGGAACGTGCGCGCGTAGCCCGGATGAAGCGGAGCGCAATCCGGGGTCGTCGCCCTGCATTCCGCTTCGCTCCATGCGGGCTACGGCCTATGGGTGTCGAATGGCGCGCAGAGCCTGTAGGATGGCCCAATGACGGCAGACCATTTCGAGGTTCAGCGGCAGCATCTGCTCGACGAGATCCGGGCCGAGGCCAATTTTGTCGCGCCGGTGACCGGCAAGTCCGATTTCGACGACCGCGTGATCGGCGCCATGGCCAAGGTCCCGCGCCACGAGTTCGTGCCGGTCGAAGCGCAGGGCTTCGCCTATGCCAACGTTCCCCTGGCGATCGGCCATGGAAAGACGATCTCGCAGCCGTTCATCGTCGCGATCATGACGGACCTGCTCGACCTGCGCCCCGACGACGTGGTTCTCGAAGTCGGCACCGGCCTCGGCTATCAGGCGGCGATCCTCGCCGAGCTGGCCGGCAAGGTGTACAGCGTCGAGCTGATCGACGAGCTGGCCGCGCAGGCCAAGCAGCGGCTCAAGCGCCAAGGCTACGCCAACCTCCACCTGAAGGTGGGCAACGGCTATCACGGCTGGCCCGAGCACGCGCCGTTCGACAAGATGATCGTCACGGCGGCCCCGGACCTCATTCCGCCGCCGCTGATCTATCAGCTCAAGGCCGGCGGGCGCATGGTCCTGCCCGTCGGCCTGCCGGACGCCCAGCGCCTGATCGTGGCCGACAAGGACGCCGGCGGCCGGCTGACCACCAGGGAGATTCTGCCGGTGCGGTTTTCCGTGCTCGACGATCCCGAGCAGCCGGTGTCGCGGCCGTCGTGAGGAACGTGCGCGGGCTCCCTCTCCCCGCGTGCGGGGAGAGGGTCGGGGTGAGGGGGCCTCAGAGGGGCGCGCTTTCCTCCGACGCCCCCTCACCCGACGCGCTACGCGCGTCGACCCTCGGGTCAAGCCCGAGGGCAGGCTCTCTCCCCGCAAGCGGGGAGAGGTGATGCGTCAAGCAAACAAACACGCCGCGGACTGTCCGGGCGCCAGCGGCCGCAGGGCGGGGTCGGTTTGCGCGCATACGGCGGCGGCGCGCGGGCAGCGGGTGCGGAACCGGCAGCCGCTCGGCGGGCGCGCCGGGTCGGGCGGCTCGCCCTCGAGCGCGAACGTGTCGGTGACGCGCCGCCCGCCGATGTCGGGGATCGCCGCGAGCAGCGACTGGGTGTAGGGATGCCGCGGCGCGGCGAATAATCTTTCGGCCGGCGCCATTTCGACGATGCGGCCGAGATACATCACCGCGATGCGGTCGCACATCATCTGCACCACCGACAGATCGTGCGAGATGAACAGGTAGGTGAGCGCGAAGGCGCTCTGCAACTCGCGCAGCAGCTTGAGCACCGCCGCCTGCACCGACACGTCGAGCCCCGAGGTCGGCTCGTCGAGCACGACCAGGCGCGGATGCAGCGTCAGGATGCGCGCGAGCCCGACCCGCCGCTGCTGCCCGCCGGACAGCTCATGCGGATAGAGATCGAGGTGGGTGTGCGGCAGGCCGACCTGCTGCAGGATGTCGCGGACGCGCGCGGTGCGCTCGCGCGGTTTCAGCGCCATGTGCACGACGAGGGGCTCGGCGAGCGAGCGGCGGATGGTCCAGCGCGGGTCGAGTGAATTGCCCGGGTCCTGGTAGGAATATTGCAGCCTCGCCGCCACGGCGCTGCGCTCGCGCGCCGACCGGCCGGTGATGTCCTTGCCCTCGAAGACCATGCGCCCGCCTTCCGGCCGGTGGATGCCCGCGAGCGTCTTGCCCAGGGTGGACTTGCCGCATCCGGATTCCCCGACGATGCCGAGCGTCTCGCCCGCACGCACCTCGAACGACACGCCGTCGAGGGCGCGCACCGCGCCGGTCTTCCACCCAAACATGTTGCGCACCGGGAAGTGACGCGACAGCCCCTCGACCGTGAGAATGGGCGCGTCGCTCATGCGGGGACCGCCCCGGTGACGGGATGATAGCAGCGCACTTCATGCCCGCCGCCGATCGGTGTGACCGCGGGTCGCTCCGCGCGGCATGCCTCGCTCGCGCGCAGGCAGCGGGGGTGGAAACGGCATCCGCCGGGCGGATCGACCAGCGCCGGAATCTCGCCGCCGATCTCGCGCAGCTCGCGGCCGGGATGCGGCAGGCTCTCCAGCAGGCGCACCGTATAGGGATGTTGCGGGCGGCGGAAAAAGTCGTCGACCGGCGCGGTCTCGACCTCCTGGCCCGCGTACATCACGGTGATCCGGTCGCAAATCTCGTACGCCGTGCCCAGGTCGTGGGTGGTGAACAGGACCGACACCCCGCGATCCTTGGCCAGCCGCTTCAACAATTTGAGGATCTGCGCCTGGATCGTGGCGTCGAGGGCGGTGGTCGGCTCGTCGGCGATGACGAGCTGCGGCTGCGGCAGCAGCGCCAGCGCGATCATCAGCCGCTGGCGCTGGCCGCCGGAGAACTCGTACGGCAGCTTGGCGATCGCCCGTTCCGGGTTGACGATCTGCACGGTGCGCAGCATCTGCGCCACGGCCGCGGCGTCGGCGCGCCGGCGCGCGCGCGGATAGCGGCTGAAGAAGCCGGCGATGCCGCGCCGCTCCCGCGCCCCGCGCCCCGGCGATTTCCACTTCATCACCTCCATGATTTGGGCGCCGATCGGGAACAGCGGGTTGAACGACCCGAACGGGTCCTGCGGGATGAAAGTGATGCTGCGTCCGCGAATCTCCGCTTCGACTTGCCGGCGCGGCATTGCGAGCAGGTCCGCGCCGCCGAACCGGATGGTTCCGGCCTCGTGGCGCGCATTGCCGGCCAGGATGCCGAGGATTGCATTGGCGAGCGTGGTCTTGCCGCAGCCGGATTCGCCCACCAGCCCCATGATCTCGCCCGGGCGGATCGTGAGGGTAACGCCGTCGAGCACCTTGGCGGCGCCGACCTCCGTCGCGAACGAGACGCGGAGGTTCTCGACCTCGAGGAGATTATCGCCCGGCGCCCGCACGTCGGATCCGCGGATCGAGGACGTCGCGCAAGCCGTCGCCCAGGAGGTTGAAGCCCATCACGACGAGAAAGATGGCAAGCCCCGGCGCCAGCGCATACCACCAGGCCTCGGGGAGGAATTCGCGCGCGTCCGAGATCATGCGGCCCCACTCGGGCGCCGGCGGCGGCGCGCCGAGGCCGAGGAAGCCGAGCGCGCTCGCCGTGAGGATGGTGAAACCCATGCCGATCGACGTGCGCACGATGATCGGCGACATCACGTTGGGAAGCACGTGCAGCAGGACGATGCGCCACGTCGGCACGCCGAGCGCGATCGCGGCCTCGATGAAGGTCTCGTTCTTGAGCGCGCGCACCTCCGCGTGGACGAGGCGGGTGAACCACGGCCAATAGGTGACCGACAGCGCCAGGATGATGTTTTCGATCGACGGGCCGAGCGTCTGCGAAATCGCGATGGCGAGCACGATCTGGGGAACCGCCAGGAAAATGTCGGACACCCGCATCAGCGTCTCGCCGAACCAGTTCTGTCGCCACCCCGAGACGAGGCCGATCGGAACGCCGATCGCGAGCGCGGCGCCGACCGCCACGATGGCGATCGTCAGCGTGATGCGGGCGCCGAACAGGATGCGGCTGAAAATGTCGGCGCCCATGCGGTCGGTGCCGAACAGATAGGCTTCGGAGGGCGGCAGCAGCCGCTGGCGCGGGTTCATGTCCCACACCGCTTCCGGATGCGTGGCGAGGAGCGGCGCCATGACCGCGATGGCGATCAGCAGGAGCACGATCAGCAGGCCGAGGGCGGCGGAAGGGTCGCGCAGCAGTTTGCGCAGGATGTCGAGGGCGGCTTTCATGCGGCCTCGCGCGGATCGAGGACGGCGTGGCCGATGTCGACGATCAGGTTGACGATGCCGAACACGAGACCGGCATAGACGGTGAAGCCCATCACGGCGGCGTAGTCGGAATGCAGGATCGCCTCGAACGCGTAGGCGCCGATGCCGGGCCACTGGAACACGGTCTCGATGACGACCGTGCCGGCGAGCAGGATGCCGAACAGCAGGCCGATCTGGGTGACGGTGGAGATGAGCGAGTTGCGCAGCACGTATTTCCACACGATCAGGCCCGCCGGGATGCCCATCGCGCGCTGATAGGTGACGAAGCTCCGCTGCAGGGTCTCGAGCACGCCGGCGCGGGTGAAGCGGACGACCGTCGCCAGCGCCGGGAAGGCGAGGGTCAGCGCCGGGAGCGTCAGGTGGGCGAGCACGTTGCCGAGCCGTGCGACATTGCCCTCCGCAAGCGCATCGACGACATAGAAGCCGGTGAGCGAGGGCGGCGGAAAGCCGGTGATGCGCGCCTGCAACGGCAGCCAGCGCAGGTCCATGGCGAAGAGGAGCTGCAGCAGCAGCGCCAGCCAGAAGCTCGCCACCGCCAGGCCGGCGACGGTGACGACGCGCAGCAGGTGATCGATCGATCGGTTGCGATGGAGCGCGGCGAGGACGCCGAGCGGGATGCCGAGCACGACCGCCACGATCATCGCGACGACGGTCAGCTCGATGGTCGCCGGCAGCCGCGCGGAGAGATCGTCCCACACCGGCCGCGTGGTGAACAGGCTGGTGCCGAGGTCGCCGGACAGGAGCTGGCGGTAATAATCGGCCAGCTGCACGATCAGCGGCCGGTCGAGCCCGAGCTTTTGCCGCAGCAGCTCGATCTGCGCGCGCGAGGCGGTCTCGCCCGCGATCAGCGCGACCGGATCGGCGGGAATGACCCTGGAGATAAAGAAGACGACGGCGACGAGGCCGGCGAGCGTGGGAAGGAGCCACGCCATGCGCTTGAGAATGAGCGCGACGATCCGCATCAAATCCTTGTCCGGATGCGACTTGGCGCACCGTTAACTGAATCCCTCCCCCGCTCGCGGGGGAGGGCAAGGGTGGGGGCCCGCGGCGCGAACTTCGGAGGTCGGCGCAGGGCGACCCCACCCGGCGCCGCTTCGCGGCGCCACCCTCCCCGTTCCGGGGAGGGATTCGGGCCACCGCGCCCGGACATCCGCACCGATTCAACCAACCGTCTCAGCTCTCGCTCTCGTAATAGGCGGTGCGCATCTCCTGCGCCGATCCGATCGGGCAGAACACGATGCCCTTGAGCTTGCTCGAGTAGGGTCCGTACCACTTGGTGTTATAGATCCACAGGCCCGCCGCATCGTCGACCACGATGCGCGTCGCCTCCTCGTAATATTTCGCCCGCTCGCTCTGCTTGGTCGAGCGCAACGCCTTGTCGAGCAGCTCGTCCACCTTGGGATTCTTGTAATGGGCGGCGTTCTTGAACGTGCCGGCGGTCGAGGACGAGAACATCTCGCCGACCCAGTTGTGCGGATCGGCGTAGTAGGTCGAGATCCAGTAGATCGAGACGTCCGGCGTCGTGTTCGGGTCCTTGAACTTCTCGACGATCGTCGGCCACGGATAGCCGATGACCTTGGACTGCACGCCGGCCTTGCTCAGCCCGTTCTGCAGGAGCTGCGCGGCCTGCTCGGTCTGCTGGAAGCCGGTGAGAAAGGCGAGCTCGATCGGCTTGTCGAGCTTGACCTTGGCCTGGGCCAGCTCGGCCTTGGCCTTGTCGATGTCGAAGCTGTAGCCTTTCACGTCCTTGGGCACGCCCCAGATGGTGTTGGGCAGCGGCGTCGGATTGCGCTCGACCAGCCCGCCCAGGATGTCCTTGTTGAAGCCGTCGTAGTCGAACGCGTAGTTGATGGCGCGGCGCACGTGCACGTCGGTGATCGGCGCGCGCGTCATGTTGAACTGGGCCATCATGACGCGCATCGACTCGGCTTCGAGGACCTGCGCGTTGCCGCTCGACTTGATGCGGTTGAGCTGGTCGGTCTGCAGGTAGCCGCCGATGCCCTGGAAGTCGTTGCGCACGAGGCCGAGCACGCGGGTGTTGGTGTCCTTCACGCCGCGGAACTCGATCTCGTCGATCCACTTCTGCCCCCAGCCCTTGAAGTGGTCGGGGAAGCGCTCGGCGACGAAGCCGATCGCCGGATCGAACTGGGTGATCTTGTAGGCGCCCGAGCCCGCCGAGTTCTTCGACAGCCAGGCCTGGCCCCAGTCGCCGCCGGTCTCGTTCTTCTTCACCAGCGCGGCGTTGACGATATGAATCTCGGGGACGACCGACAGGAAGATCGCCGACGGCGTCTTGAGCTTGAACTCGACCGTATGATCGTCGACCGCCCGGGCGGCGCCCGGCTCGACCATGGTCTTGAACAGGGAGGCCGCGCCTTTGCCCACCGCGAGGATGCGCTCGAGCGAGTAGACCACGTCCTGCGCCTTCACCTCGGTGCCGTCGTGGAACTTGACCCCGCGGCGCATTTTGAACGTGTAGACAAGGCCGTCGGGCGAGATCGCGTGGCTCTCGGCCACCCACGGCTCGAGCGCCGCCGGGTTCTTCTGCCAGCGCATCAGGCCGTCATAGACGTTGAGACGGACCGCGACGCGGCCGACATCGAACGCCGCGTGCGGATCGACCGTGTCGTAGTCGCTCTCGTTGGCAAAGACGAAGCGGGTCTTGGCCGCTGCGGCGGTCGCGGTGCCGAGCCCGGCGGCCGCGGCCAGCGCCGCCGTGCCGCCATAGGCCATCAGCTCGCGCCGCGAGACGTGCAAGGGTGTGCGATGGCGGTTGCGCATAATGGTCTCCCCGTCGATTGCGATGGCTGCTGCTCCGCGCATTGTGGCGCTTTTCCCGGTTGAGCGACAAGCCGCATTTGCGTTGTCATGCGCGCCTCGGTCCTGCGGGATTATCCAGGTGCCGCCGCGGTGGGGCGAACAATGTATTTTTCACGGTCGGCGGTTGCGACGCGTGCGCTGCCTGAAGCCCGAACGGATGGGCGACTTGCCTGGGGCAGCGAAGGGTCACATCGTGCTCGGCGACCGGGGGCGGGGCAGGGGAATGAACGCGAGCGGCGATCTGCGCATCGGGGTCGATATCGGCGGCACGTTCACCGACGTGGTGGTGCGCCGCCCCGGCGCGCCGGCGCGGATCATGAAAATCCCCAGCACGCGCCACGACCCGAGCATCGCGGTGCTCGCGGCGCTCGGGCGCATGGAGACGGATTGGGGATTTCCGCCGCGCCAGGCGAGGCGCTTCGTCCACGGCACCACGGTCGCGACCAACGCGGTGCTCGAGCGCAAGGGCGCGCGCGTCGGACTGATCACCACGCGAGGCTTCCGCGACGTGCTCGAGATCGGCCGCCAGATGCGCCATCAGATGTACGATCTGGCGCTCGACCCGGAGACGCCGATTTTTCTCGCGCCCGGCCGCTTCCGCCGCGAGGTCCGCGAGCGGATCGGCCCGGCCGGCGAGGTGCTGGTGCCGCTCGACGAGGAGGAGGTCGCGGCGGCCGCCGACGACTTGGTCTCGTCCGGCGCGCAGGCGATCGCCGTCGTCTTTCTGTTCTCCTTTCTCAACGACGCGCACGAGCGCCGCGCCCGCGAGATCATCGCGGCGCGGCATCCCGGCCTGTTCGTCTCGCTGTCCTGCGAGGTCGATCCGGCCTTCCGCGAATACGAGCGCACGGTGGTCACGGCGTTCGATGCCTATGTGAAGCCGGTGGTGGACCGCTATCTCGCCAATCTCGACGCCGGCCTCGTCGCCGCGGCGGTTCCGGCGCCCCTGCAAATCATGCAGTCGCGCGGCGGAATTTCCGGCTCGGCGACGGCGCGGCTGCGGCCGGTGCGGCTGTTTCTCTCCGGCCCGGCCGCCGGCGTGATCGGGGCGAGGATGGCGGGCGAGGCCGC
>DASPZC010000478.1:0-6399 GCA_035636455.1 Xanthobacteraceae bacterium | reverse complement strand
GGACTGCTCCGGGGTCTCGCCGCGATCGAGCGGCGCGTCGAGGCGGAAGCCGTCGACGTGGCCGTGGCGGTCGCGCGCAAGCTTGCGCCGGAGCTGATCGCCCGCGCGCCCTTCGTCGAGATCGCCACCCTCGCCCGCGACTGCTTCACCCATCTGGTCGGCGCGCCGCACGTGGTCGTGCGCGTCAACGAGGCGCTGCACGCGCAGGCGCGCGAGCAACTCGACGAGATTGCCCGCACCCGCGGCTTCGACGGACGCCTCGTCGTGCTCGCCGAGCCGGAGATCGCGCCCGGCGATTGCCGCATCGAATGGGCCGACGGCGGCATCGTGCGCGATCGTGCCGCGACCGAAAGCGCCATCGGCGAGGCGGTGGGCCGCTACGTCGCCGCCTGCCGCACAATATCCGACAGATCCCCGGGAGATTCGCGCGATGAGTGACAACGAATCCAAGGTGCCGCTCCCCGACCTCGGAGCCGCCGGCGAGATGACGGCCCCCCGCCCGGCGCCGCTGTCGCCCGAGACGGATATCGAAACGATCAACATGGGCGCGTCCGATCTCGAGGCGGTGTTCGACGTGCCGGTGCAGGTCTCGGCGGTGCTCGGGCGCTCGCGCATGGACGTGGCCGACCTCCTCAAGCTCGGGCCCGGCAGCGTGCTCGAGCTCGACCGCAAGGTCGGCGAGGCGATCGACATCTACGTGAACAACCGGCTGGTCGCGCGCGGCGAGGTCGTGCTGGTCGAGGACAAGCTCGGCGTGACCATGACGGAAATCATCAAGGCGGAGCGTGTGTGATGAGGAGCGAATGGCGAATAGCGAATAGGGAAGAGACCACGCTCGCTAGTCGCTACTCGCTATTCGCTACTCGCCCAATATAAGGAACCACACCATGCGACTCCTGATCGTCGGCACGCTCAAGGGCCAGCTGACGCTCGCGACCAAGCTCGCGATCGACAAGGGCGCCAGCGTCACCCACGCCGAGGACGTCGAGCAGGCGCTGCGCGTGCTGCGCGCCGGGCGCGGCGCCGATCTGCTGATGGTCGACGTCGGCGTCGATATCCGCGATCTCGTCGCGCGGCTGGAGAACGAGCGCATCCACGTGCCGATTGTCGCCTGCGGCACCGGCACCGACGCGCGCGCCGCTGTGGCGGCGATCCACGCCGGCGCCAAGGAGTACATCCCGCTGCCCCCCGACCCCGAGCTGATCGCGGCGGTGCTCGCCGCGGTCGCCGACGACCATCGCGAGCTCGTCTACCGCGACGAGGCGATGGCGCTGGTGGTCAAGCTCGCCCAGCAGATCGCGCCGAGCGACGCCTCGGTGCTGATCACCGGCGAGTCGGGGACCGGCAAGGAGGTGCTGGCGCGCTACCTTCACGCCAAGTCGAACCGCGCGCGGGCGCCGTTCATCTGCGTCAACTGCGCGGCTATCCCCGACAACCTGCTCGAATCCGAGCTGTTCGGCCACGAGAAGGGCGCGTTCACCGGCGCCATCGCACGGCGCGTCGGCAAGTTCGAGGAGGCGACCGGCGGCACCCTCCTGCTCGACGAGATTTCCGAGATGGACGTGCGGCTGCAGGCAAAGCTGCTGCGCGCCATCCAGGAGCGGGTGATCGACCGGGTCGGCGGCGGGCGGCCGGTGCCGGTCGACATCCGCATCATCGCCACCTCGAACCGCAACCTCACCGACGCCGTGCGCGAGGGGCGGTTCCGCGAGGACCTGCTGTACCGGCTCAACGTGGTGAATTTGAAAATCCCGCCGCTGCGCGAACGGCCGGCCGACGTGCTCGAGCTGGCGCAGCATTTCGCGCGCCTCTATTCGCAGGGCAACGGGTTGCCGCTGCGCCCGCTCTCGGCGGAAGCGCGCCGCCAGCTCGTGGTCGGCCGCTGGCCCGGCAACGTGCGCGAGCTGGAGAACACGATCCACCGCGCGGTGCTGCTCGCCTCGGGTCCCGAGATCGGCGCCGAGGCGATCCTGGCGCCGGACGGCGGGCGGCTCGACGACCCGCGCCACCTTTCGCCCGCGGTCGCGCACGCGGCGTTCGCCGCCGAGCAGGTGACGCGCGCGCTGGTCGGCCGCACGGTCGCCGACGTCGAGCGCGACCTCATTCTCGAGACGCTCAAGCATTGCCTCGGCAACCGCACCCACGCGGCCAATATCCTCGGCATCTCGATCCGCACGCTGCGCAACAAGCTCAACGAATACGCCGCCGGCGGCGTGCCGATCCCGCCGCCCGGCAGCGGCGAGGTGCGCAGCGTCGCGTGACGCGTAATCCCTCCCCTGAAAGGGGAGGGTGGCCGCGCGCGTAGCGCGCGGCCGGGCGGGGTGAGCTCAGCAAATACTGGCCGATCGAATTTGCCGAGGGAACTCCACCCGGCTCGCTTCGCCCGCCACCCTCCCCTTCGGGGAGGGATTAAATCTTCCATCCGATCCAATCGCACAGCGCGCGGCCCATGATCAGCTCCTTGTCGCGCGCGGAAAGCCACGGCAGTTCCTCGGTGAAATGGGTGATGCACTCCTTCCACGAGCACGGCATGCGCGTGATGTCGGTGCCCCAGAACATGCGCTGCGGGCCGAACGCGTCGTAGATCGCCCGGTAGCGCTTGTGCAGGCTGCGGAACGGACAGCCGTCGTCGGCGTAGCCCGGCCCGCCGGTCGCCTTCACGGCGATGTTCGGATGTTTGGCGAGCGCGAGCAGTTTCGGCAGGTTGGCGAACGCCGCGTCGCCCTTGTTGCCGCGCCGCGCGCCCAGGTGGTCGACGATCAGTTTCAGGCCCGGATGGCGCCCGGCGATCTCGCCGACCAGCGGCAGGAACTCGGTGGCGAGCAGCGCGACCGGCAGGCCCGCCCGTTCCGCCGCCGGCCACAGCCAGTCGATGGTCCCGTCGGTCGGCCACGTCTTCATGTGCGGCTGCAGGAAGGTGAAGCGCAGGCCGAGCATGCCCGGGCGGCTCTTCCATCCGTCGATCAGCGCCCGGCTCTCCGGCCGGTCGAGCGCGAACCGCCCGAGGATGGCGAACCGGCCGGGATGGGCGCGCACCGCCTCGACCGCCTGCTCGTTCGAATCCGGGTCCCAGCTCGGCGGGTGGATGAGCGCGGCGTCGACGCCGGCCGCGTCCATGTCGCGTATCGCCTCGTCCACGAGATACGGCTGCGCGCGGTGCGGCGGCGTCGTGGTGCCCTTGCGCCAGAGATGGATCTGCGCGTCGACGATCGGCATGGCATGCCTCCCAAGCGGCGGATTCAATTTTCAATCATTCGTGGCGAGGAATTGCGCCGATCCAACACTAGCAAACCGCGCGCCGCTCCGACACCTGCTGCTTGACAGCGGTCGGCCGCGCGCCTGTAATCGCCGCATCACGCATCACAACGACAACACAGAAAGCGTTCCGGGAGGCTGCAATGTTCTTCAAGACATGCACTCGCTTGGCCGGCGGAGTCCTCGCGGCGGCGCTGCTGCTTGGTGCGGCCATGGCCGCGCACGCGCAGACGAAGAAGATCAGGATCGGCGTGGTCTTCGACTACAGCGGCCCGCTGGCGGCCGGCGGCTCCGAGCTGCACGGGCTCGGCACCAAGATCATGCTCGACTATTTCAACAGCAAGGGCGGGGTCGAGGGCTATCAGCTCGAGCCGATCTACGCCGACGCGCAGAGCAAGCCCGACACGGCCATCAACGAGGCGGTGCGCCTGATCGACCAGGAGAAGGTCGACCTCGTGCTCGGTTTCTATTCCTCGGCGCAGTGCGTGCCCGTGGCGGCGCGGATGGACCAGGTCAAGAAGTTCATGTGGATCACCACCTGCATTTCCTCCGCCGTCCTCGCGGGCCGGAACCTGCATTACGTGTTCCGGCCGCAGCCGAGCGGCCGCCAGTTCGGCCTCGCCTCGACCGGCTTCGTCGCGGCGTACTCGCAGGAGAAGTTCGGCAAGGCGCCGAAGGACCTGCGCATCGCCATCATTCACGAGGACGGCGCCTACGGGGTGGACGTGGCAGGGGGCACCGAGGACGGCGCCAAGAAGGCCGGCTTCGACGTTGTGCTCAAGGAGGGCTACTCGGCGACGGCGCCGGACTTGTCCGCGCTGGTGACCAAGCTCAAGCGCACGCGCCCGGACGTCATATTCCACACCGGCTACAACCCGGACATCACGCTGTTCCTGCGCCAGGCGCGCGAGCAGGGTCTGCGGTTCAAGGCGTTGATCGGGCACGGCGCCGGATACGGCGTTTACGACAAGCTCAAGGAGGGGCTCGGCACCGACGTCAACTATTTCTTCAACGTCGACCCAATCTCGATCTGGCTCACCAACGAGGACGCCCTCAAGCCGGAGCTTGTGTCTCTCATCAAGATGGTCGGCGACGAGTACATGAAGGCGCGCCCCGGCACGGTGATCAAATCGGCCCATGTGGGCATGGCGGCAAGCAACACCTACTTGTTCCTGACCCAGGTGCTGCCGGTCGCGATCAAAAAGTATGGCGGCTTCGACGCCGAGGCGCTGCGCAAGGCGGCGCTCGCGGTCGACATTCCGGAGGGCGGCACCATGCTCGGCTTCGGCGTCAAGTTCGAGGGCGAAGGAGCGGTCGCTCCCGGCCAGAACGACCGGGCCTTCCCGGTCGTCATCCAGTACGTCGACGACAAGCCCCACGTCGTTTGGCCGAAGAATTTACAGACGCGCGCGCCGACGCTGCCGTTGCCGGCGTCGTCACCCTACGCCGAGCGGTGAGGCGTAACGCAGCGTGCCAGAGATCGGACTGTTCGAAGCGATCTATTCCGCGCGGGCGCTGCGCCGGCTCAAGCCCGATCCCGTCCCGGACGAGATCATCACCCGCGTTCTCGACGCCGCCATCCGGGCGTCCTCGGCCGGCAATGCGCAGAACTGGGCGTTCGTCGTGGTGCGCGACGCGCAGCTGCGCCGTCGCCTCGGCGCCATCTATCGGAAGGCGTCCGACATCGCGAGCGAGATCTACAAGGCGCGCGGGCGCCCCGCGCACATGAGCGAGGACCAGTACCGGCGGTTCATGACCTCCGGCGCGTATCTGTGGGACCACATGGGCGACGCGCCGGTGCTGCTCCTGCCGTGCCTGCGCGAGCGCCCGCCGCCGCCGCGCGAAACGCTTCCCGCCGCGGTGCAGGCGATCTATGCGGGCGAGTTGGCCTATGAGCGGCGCATCCGCGGCGCCAGCATCTATCCGGCGGTGCAGAACATCATCCTCGCCTGCCGCGCGTTCGGGCTGGGCACCGTGATCACCACCAACCACCTGCGCTGCGAGGACGAGGTCAACGCCCTGCTCCGACTGCCGGCGGACGTGTCGACTTACGCGCTGATGCCGATCGGCTATCCGGAAGGCAAGTTCGGCCCCCTCGCCCGCAAGCCGGTCGGCGAGGTGGCGTACGCCGATCGCTGGGGCAACGCGTGGCCGGCGTAGCCGTTGTAGGGTGGGTTAGCGGCGCAGCCGCGTAACCCACCATCTGGAGCCATCTGCAAACAATTGGTGGGTTTCGCTCCGCTCAACCCACCCTACGAATTCTTCACCTTCTCCAACTTCTGCAGGCTCCGCAGCTTCTCCGGGATCGGCTGGTCCGGGAACAGCGACGGCCAGGCGGTGAACGACACTTCCGCCACATAGAGGTCGCCGCGTGAATCCACCGCGAGGCCGTGCGGCGAGATGAACTGTCCCGGCTTGGTTCCGGCGGTGGGAATGATGCCGAGCCGCGCCAGCAGATTCCCGGTGTGGTCGACGACGCTGATGCGCGGCCCGAGATTTGGCGCGTCGCGATTGAAGTTCAAATAGGGTCCGATTTCGCCGATGAAGCAGATCGGGCACTTGCCGGGCATGAGATAGAGACCGCTCGGCCGATGCATGTTGACCCATTGAGTCTCGTACTTGCCGTTGCCGTCGAACACCTGCACCCGATGGTTCTCCCGGTCGGCGACATACACAAAACCGTCGGCGTCGCAGCAGATGTTGTGCGGCAGATTGAACTGGCCGGGATCGGTCCCGGGCTCGCCCCAGGAGAGCAGCAGCTTTCCGTCCGGCGAATATTTGTGGACGCGTGCGTTGCCGTAACCGTCCGAGACGTAGATCTCGCTCGCGGGCGACAGCGCCGTATGGGTGCAGCGGTTGAACGGGATGCCGCGCATGAACGCGGCCGGGCGGCCGGGAATGCCGATCTCCAGCAGCACCTTTCCGTCGAGCGTGCATTTGCGCACCGTGTGGTCGCCGTCGTCGGTGCAGTAGATGGTGTCGTCCGGTCCCATGTGGACGCCATGCGCGCGGCGAAACAGCCCCTCCCCCCATGAGCGCAAAAAATTTCCGTCGCGATCGAACACGCACATGGGATGTTCGCCGCGGTTGAAGACGTAGACCCGGTCGTGGCGGTCGACGCCCACCGCGGCCACGTCGCCGAAG
>DASPZC010000477.1:0-7070 GCA_035636455.1 Xanthobacteraceae bacterium | reverse complement strand
GACGGCGGCGACATCACCTTCCGGGGCTACAAGGAGGGGGTGGTTTATCTGGCCATGAAGGGCGCGTGCTCCGGCTGCCCGTCCTCGACCGCGACCCTGCGGCACGGCATCGAGAACCTGCTGCGCCACTTCGTGCCCGACGTCACCGAGGTGCGGCCGGTCTAAAACCGCCAAGGACGGCGAACGCCGTCGCAGCCGGCATTGCATGCGCGTCCTTGCCATCGACACCGCCCTCGACGCCTGCGCGGCTGCCGTGCTCGACACGGGCCGGAGCGATCCCCTCGCCAGCGAGACGCGCGCGATGACGCGCGGGCATGCCGAAGCCCTGATGCCGCTCATCGCCCGCGTCATGGACGCGGCGGGCGTCGAGTTCGCCGAGCTTGACCGCGTCGCGGTCACCGTCGGGCCGGGCAGCTTCACCGGCGTGCGGGTCGGCATCGCGGCCGCACGCGGATTGGCGCTGGCGTCCGGTAAGCCGGCGGTCGGCCTTTCGACCCTTGCCGCCTATACGGCACCGCACGTTGCCGCCGGTTTTACCGGCACGGTGGTGGCGGTCGTCGATGCGCGCCATGGCCAGGTCTATTTGCAGGCGTTCGGCCCCGGCGGCCGTGCGCTCGCTCCCCCGCGGCTTGCTCCCGCGCGCGACGCCGTCCAGGCGGCACGGACCGGGACCGCGCTGATCGTCGGATCGGGGGCCGATCTGGTCGCGTCGCACTGGCCGCCTGGCGAACGGCCGCCCGCGATCGACGCCCGCGGTGCCCCGGAGATCGCCTGGGTGGCGCGGCTCGGCGCCGCCGCCGAGCCCGGCCGCGCCTTGCCCAAGCCGCTTTATCTGCGGCGTCCGGACGCCCGGCCGCAGGACGCCGGCCGGCTGCCGCGCCGATGATGGGCCTCTTCGCCCGGCTGTTCGCACGCGCCAAGCCGGTTCTGTCGGAGGCCGGCCCGCGTCATGCGCAATCTTTCGCGGCGCTGCATGCGGCCTCGTTCCGGCGCGGCTGGAGCGAGGACGAGTTCGAGCACCTGCTCATCGACCGCAACGTCGTCGCCCATTGCGCGCTTCGCGGGCGTGCGCCGGTCGGCTTCATCGTTTCGCGCATCGCCGGCGGGGAGGCGGAAATCCTGTCCGTGGCGGTGGCGCGCGCGCAGCAAGGCCGCGGGCTCGCGCGCCGTTTGCTCGACCTTCACCTGCGCCGGCTCGCCGGCCTCGGCGTACGCGCGGTGTTTCTCGAGGTCGATGACGACAATGTGCCGGCGCGACGGCTCTACGCCCGCAACGCGTTTCGCGAGGTCGGCCGCCGCGACGGCTATTATCCGCGCCCGGCCGGCGGTGCCGGGGCCGCGCTGGTGCTGCGCCGCGACCTCACGTGAGCCGGGCCGATCGCCCAAGATGGACCCTCCGCGTCCCTCTCTCTATGATGGTGCATGCCGGGACACCGACGGATTGCCGACGTGGCCGAGCCCAAACTGAACATCGAAGCCCTGTGCGTCGCCAAGGGCATGCGGATGACCGAGCAGCGCCGCATCATCGCGCGGGTGCTGGCGGATTCCGCGGACCATCCGGACGTGGAAGAGCTTTATCGGCGCTGCGCCAGGATCGACGACCGCATCTCGATCTCGACGGTCTATCGCACGGTCAAACTGTTCGAGGACGCCGGCATCATCGAGCGCCATGACTTCCGCGAGGGCAGGGCGCGCTACGAGCAGATTCCCGACACCCATCACGATCACCTCATCAACCTGCGCACCGGCGACGTCATCGAGTTTCAATCGGAAGAGATCGAGCGCCTGCAGGCGGAGATCGCGCGGCGGCTCGGCTATCGGCTGATCGAGCATCGCCTCGAGCTTTATGCGGTGCCGCTCGACGACGACAAAGCCAAGAGCTGATGCTGCGCGTTGTCCTGGTGGCGGCCGCGATCGCCGTAATCACCGCGGCGCTGATCCCGTTCCAGTGGCTTTCGCTGGTCTTCAAGCTGCCGACCCGGCGGGCGATCCCGGTTTTCTATCACCGCGTGATCTGCGCGCTGCTCGGCGTGCGCGTCCGGGTCGTCGGCGCCCGCAGCGGGGAGCGCCCGCTGCTCGTGCTGGCCAACCATGCGTCATGGCTCGACATCACGGTGATCACGGCGGTGGCCCCGGTGGTGTTCGTCGCCAAGCGCGAGGTCGCCGCCTGGCCGTTCTTCGGCCTGCTGGCCAAGCTGCAGCGCTCGGTGTTCGTCGACCGCCAGCGTCGGCACAAGGTCGTCGAGGCCAATGCGGAAATCGCCCAGCGGCTCGCCGAGGGCGATCCGGTCGTGCTGTTTGCGGAAGGGACCTCCAGCGACGGTAACCGCGTGCTGCCGTTCCGGTCGGCCCTGATCGGGGCAGCGCACGATGCGCTCGCCGAGGCGGAGCACGCCGGGCGCGTGCTGATCCAGCCGCTTTCCATTGCCTATACGGGGCTGCAAGGGATCCCCATGGGGCGCCAGCACCGGCCGGTGGCCGCCTGGTATGGCGCCCTCGATCTAATGCCGCATCTCAAGCGCATCGTCGAAGAGGGCGCAACCGACGTGGTGGTCACCTGGGGCGAGCCGATCGCCTATGACGGGACCGCCGACCGCAAGACCATCGCCCGGGAAGCCGAGGCGACCGTGCGGAAATTGACCGTTAACGCATTGCGCGGCCGCCCGATTGCCCCCATCTCGGTGCCAGGCTGACGGCATTCCATTTTGCCGGGAAAGCCGGTAAGACTGGCCCCGGTGACCGCTGAAGCAAGGGATGGCTGAAACCACCGGAATGTCTCGAGACGCGCCCTCGGCCCGAGCGGCCCGGATCGACATCGACCCGACCGGCATGAGCGGACCCCGCAAGCTTTTCATCAAATCCTACGGCTGCCAGATGAACGTCTACGATTCCCATCGTATGGCGGACGTCCTGGCGCCGCACGGCTACGTGGAGACCGCCGCGGTCGAGGACGCGGACCTCGTCATCCTCAACACCTGCCACATTCGTGAGAAGGCGGCCGAGAAGGTCTATTCGGAGCTTGGCCGCATCCGCAAGCTCAAGGACGCGGCGGCACGCCACCGGCGCGACATCGTGGTCGCGGTAGCCGGCTGCGTCGCCCAGGCCGAGGCCGAGGAAATCGTTCGCCGCGCGCCCGTGGTCGACGTCGTGGTGGGGCCGCAGAGCTATCATCGCCTGCCCGCGCTTCTTGCCCGCGCCGCGCGCGAGGGCCATGTCGTCGACACCGACTTCCCGATCGAGGACAAGTTCGATCATCTCGCGACGCCGAGCCGCGCGGCGACGCGCGCGCGCGGCGTGAGCGCGTTCGTCACCGTCCAGGAAGGATGCGACAAGTTCTGCAGCTTCTGCGTCGTGCCCTATACGCGCGGCGCCGAGGTGTCGCGCCCGGTCGTCCAAGTCGTGGCCGAGGTCGAGCGCCTCGCCGAGGCCGGCGTGCGCGAGATCACGCTGATCGGCCAGAACGTCAACGCCTATCACGGCGCCGGACCGCGCGGCGCGCAGTGGACGCTCGGCCGCCTGCTTCAGCGCGTTGGCGAAATCGACGGGATCGCACGGCTGCGCTACACGACGAGCCATCCCGGCGACATGGACGACACTTTGATCGCGGCGCACCGCGATCTGCCGCAGCTCATGCCGTGCCTGCACCTGCCGGTGCAGTCGGGCTCGGATCGCATCCTCGCCGGCATGAATCGGCGCCACACGCGCGCGCACTATCTCGGCGTCGTCGAACGCCTGCGCGCCGCACGGCCCGATCTCGCGCTGACCTCCGACTTCATCGTCGGCTTTCCGGGCGAAACCGAAGAGGACTTTCGCGAAACTGTCACGCTCGTGGACGAAGTTGGCTTTGCCGGCGCGTTCTCGTTCAAATATTCGCCGCGCCCCGGCACGCCGGCCGCGCTTGCCGATCAGGTGCCGGAGGAGATCAAGGCCACGCGACTTCAACGCCTGCAGCAAGCGATCGATCGGCACCAGGCCGCGTTCAATGCGCGCGCGCTCGGAATGACCTTCGACGTGCTGCTGGAAAAGCCCGGCCGGCATCCGGGGCAATTGGTCGGCCGTTCGCCCTATCTGCAGCCGGTCCAGGTGACCGCCTCCGCCGACATGATCGGCGAAATCGTCGCCGTCACGATCAGCGAAATCGCGCCGAACAGCCTGTTCGGCGTGCTCGACGGGCCGGCGGCGCGCGCAGCCGGACGGCAGCCGGCTTTCGCATCGCCAGGAGCTTGAGCCTTTGGCCAGATCGAGACCGGACAACGCACCGCTTGTTCGTTCACCCGAGATGATCGGGGAAGGCACGACGGCCCAGGCCGTCATGGCGTTCGACGACAATCGCCTCGCCTCCGCGCTGTTCGGGCAATATGGCCAGAACCTCGCGTCGATCGAACGCCGGCTCGGCGTCGTGGCCGATTCCCGCGGCAACCAGGTGACGATCGAAGGCTCGCGCGAGGCCTGCGAGCAGGCCCGCCGCGTGCTGGAGAGCCTGTACGAGCAGCTCAAGCGCGGACACGATCTCGTGCCGGGCGACGTGGAGGGCGCGATCCGGCTCGTCATTTCGCAAGGCTCGCTGTTCGATTTCGATCCCACCGCGACACGACCGAGCTTCGAGGAAATCAATCTGCGAAAGCGCCTGGTGCGCGCACGCACCGCCGGTCAGGACGCTTACGTGCGCGCGCTCAAGCGCTGCGCGCTCGTGTTCGGCACCGGCCCGGCCGGGACCGGCAAGACCTGGCTGGCGGTCGCCCACGCGGTGCAATTGTTCGAGCGCAAGGAGGTCGATCGCATCATCCTGTCGCGGCCGGCGGTCGAGGCAGGCGAGCGGCTCGGCTTCCTGCCGGGCGACATGCGCGAGAAGGTCGACCCCTACCTGCGCCCGATCTACGACGCGTTGTTCGACATGATGGACGCGCGCATCGTCGAGCGGGCGCTGCAGACCGGCGAGATCGAGATCGCTCCGCTCGCCTTCATGCGCGGACGCACGCTGTCGAACGCCGCCGTCATCCTCGACGAGGCGCAGAACACCACCGCCATGCAGATGAAGATGTTCCTCACCCGGCTCGGTGAGAACAGCCGCATGATCGTCACCGGCGATCCGAGCCAGGTCGACCTGCCGCCCGGACAAACCTCGGGCCTTGCCGAGGCGGTGCGCCTGCTCACCAATGTCGAGGGGATCGGTCACGCGGTGTTCACCCACGAGGATGTCATCCGCCACGAGCTCGTCGCCCGCATCGTCGCGGCCTACGAGCGGGCGGGCGCTGCTGCCGCGCGCAAGCGTGAAGGCCGGGAGTGATGCGCGCGGCCGCCAACCGGGCGCGCCCGGCGCCTGTCGTCGACGTTATGGTCGACTCCGCGCTATGGCGCGGCGAACCCGGCGCGGAAGCGCTGCTGCACCGCGCGATCGGTGAAGCGGCTGCGGTAGCGGGCGCGCCGGCGGACGCGGAACTTGCGATCGTGCTCGCCGATGACGCAGCGATCCGCTCGCTCAATGCCCGCTGGCGCGGGCGCGACGAGCCCACCAATGTGTTGTCGTTTCCGGCCGGCGCCCCGGCAGGGGCAACGCTGCTGGGCGACATCGTGATCGCGTACGAGACGACCGCGCGCGAAGCGCAGTCCGAAGGCAAACCGCTCGCCGACCATCTCGCGCATCTCGCGGTGCATGGCTTTTTGCACCTCCTGGGCTACGATCATGCAGCGGACGACGAAGCCGAGACCATGGAGCGTCTCGAGTGCACGATCCTGGCGCGGCTCGGCATCGCCGACCCGTACGCTCCGCGCGAGACGCAAACCTGACCCCGATCGCCATGTCCGATCCCGATGCGTCCCGTCGTGGCGAGCCGGCCGGCCCGGTGGGCGAACGGATCAATCTTCCCGTTCCGGTCCCGCGTCCGAGCGAGGTGGCGCGAGAGGCAGGCGCGACCTGGCTCGGCCGCGCGCTGCGCACCCTGTTCGGCTGGAAGCCCGGCTCGATCCGCGCCGACCTCGAGGTCGTGCTCGAAGCGGGCGCCGGCGGCGAAACCGGCTTTTCGCCGGAAGAGCGCGCCATGCTCAAGAACATCCTCGGCCTGCGCGAACGCCGGGTCGAGGACGTGATGGTGCCGCGGGCCGACATCATCGCTGTTCAGCAGGACATCGCGCTCGGCGAGCTGGTGAAGGTGTTCGAGGTCGCCGGGCATTCCCGGCTCGTCGTCTACGACGACACGCTCGACGACCCGGCCGGCATGGTGCACATCCGCGACCTGATCGGCTACATGGCCGAGCGCGCCGCCGCGAGCGCGTCGAGCAAGATCCGGCGCAAGAAACCGTTCCCGGCCGGCCTCGACCTCAAGGCGATCGATCTCTCCGTGCCGCTGTCCTCCACCCGCCTCGTGCGCACGATTCTGTTCGTGCCGCCGTCGATGCCGGCCATCGATCTCCTCGCCAAGATGCAGGCGACCCGCATCCATCTCGCGCTGGTGATCGACGAATATGGCGGCACCGACGGTCTCGTCTCGATCGAGGATATCGTCGAGCAGATCGTCGGCGACATCGAGGACGAGCATGACGAAGCCGAGGTGGTGGCCGTGGTGCGCCAGCTCGACGGCTCGTACCTGGCCGATGCGCGCGCAAGCCTCGAGGACGTGACCAAGACGGTCGGCGCCGAATTCGACGCGGGCGAGGCCGCCGAGGACGTGGACACGTTGGGCGGCTACCTGGTCGTGCGGGTCGGGCGAGTGCCGGTGCGCGGCGAGCTCGTTCCCGGCCCGAGCGGATTCGAGTTCGAGGTGCTCGATGCCGACCCGCGCCGGGTCAAGCGGGTGAGAATCTACCGCGGCAAAGATCGTTCCGGTCGCCGCGGTCCGCGGCGCCGCGAGGAAAAGCCGGAGACCGAGGCCGCCCCGACCGCAGCGCCGGCTGCCGAACCCGACGCGGTGCGCACCGACACGCTTGCGCCTTCCTCCGACCGCAGCTCGTCGTGAACCGCGGGCGGATCGTGAGGTTCGTCCATTCGATCGTGCTCGCCGGGGGGTGGCGGCGCGCGGCAATCGCGTTCGCGGCCGGCGCGGCGTCCACCCTGGCGCTGGCGCCGTTCAATG
>DASPZC010000476.1:0-3257 GCA_035636455.1 Xanthobacteraceae bacterium | reverse complement strand
CGGTCGAGCGTCCCCTCGAAGATCAGGTGCTGCAGGGCGAGGGTGGTGTCGAGCGGATTGCCGACGATGTTGGCGAGCCACCCGTTGCCCTTGAACCGCTTGGCGAGGTCCGGCGTGCTCTGCGGATGGATGAACACCACGGCGCCGAGCTCCTCGGCCTTGGCCCAGACCGGATGGAATTTCGGATCCGCGAACTCCTCGCCGGCGACGCTGCCGCCGACCGCGGCGCCGCGCAGGCCGAGTTTCTTCACCGCGGTCTCGAGCTGCTGCACCGCCAGGTCGGGAAACTGCAGCGCGAGCGATGCGAAGGCGGCGAAGCGGTCCGGCCGCGACGCGCACAGCTCGGCGAGCTTCTCGTTCTGCACCTCGACGATCTTGGCCGCGAGGTCGCGCTCCCTGCGGTACCAGAACGGATTGATCGAGAGCACCTCCATGTCGATCGCCTGCGCGTCCATGCCCTTGAGGCGCTGCTCGATGACGATGTAGTGCTCGAGCGACCCCTTGGTCCGCGGCAGGATGCGCGACTCGTCCTCGCCCGTCAGGGCGACGGCCTCGCGGAAGTGGCAATGGGCGTGCACGTCGATGGTCTTCACCCGCTTGCCGTTGAGCGTCACCGGCAGGCGTTGCGCGCCGGGCTGCTGGGCGCGCGCCGCGTCCATCATGCCGCAGCCGCAGAAGACGATGCCGGCCGCGGTCCCGCGCTTGAGAAAGTCCCGCCGCGTGTTCATGTCCGCCTCCCGGTTCATGGATATCCGAAGGGAACCGGAGCGAAACGCGTCGCCCCGGCCCGAACGATAGCGCCCATTCACCGCGCGGGGCGCGGGGTGTCAAGAACCCGGCCCGCGCCCCTCGGCTGAGGCTTTGCCGATTCAAGCATGCGGAACAGAAGCTTATGACGAATGATGCCGACGCTTCCGGACCGCCCCGCCGTTTGCTACGATCGTAACATCCCTGGGTAGTCGGGTGCCGACGGGGCCAAGGGGCAAGGGGGGCGGATGTTTGCGCGCAAGCGCGGACCGCGGCGCCGGTTCCAGCTCGTCCTGGTCAAGCCGTCGCATTACGACGAGGACGGCTATGTCATCCGTTGGTGGCGCGCGCTGATCCCGTCGAATTCGCTTGCGGCGGTGTATGGGCTGGCGCTCGACGCCGCGCGGCGGCAAGCGCTCGGGCCCGACGTGGCGATCGACATCGACGCCATCGACGAGGGCAACACCCGCGTCAATGTCGCGAAACTGATCCGGCGTTTCCGCCGCCATGGAAACTTCGGCCTGCTCGCGCTCGTCGGCGTGCAGTCGAACCAGTACCCGCGCGCGCTCGACCTCGCGCGGCCGTTCC
This sequence comes from Xanthobacteraceae bacterium, assembly GCA_035636455.1. Lineage (GTDB taxonomy): Bacteria > Pseudomonadota > Alphaproteobacteria > Rhizobiales > Xanthobacteraceae > AP-16. The sequence goes on along the minus strand of DASPZC010000476.1, from coordinate 1,922 downwards.
GCGCGGCAGGCATCCAGGTGGCGATGGGCGGCTTCCACGTCTCCGGCTGCCTCGCCATGCTCGACGGCGCGGCGATCGACCTCGACCTCGCGCGCGACATGGGCATCTCGCTGTTTGCCGGCGAGGCGGAGGACCGCTTCGACGGCGTCCTGCGCGACGCCGCCGCCGGCCGGCTGCCGCCGCTCTACAATTACATGGACGACCTGCCCGGCATCGGCGGCACGCCGATCCCCTTCCTGCCGCGGGAGTTCGTGAAACGCACCGCCGGGACCAATGCCAGCTTCGACGCCGGACGCGGCTGCCCGTTCCAGTGCTCCTTCTGCACCATCATCAACGTGCAGGGCCGCAAGTCCCGCTACCGCTCGCCCGACGACATCGAGAGCATCGTGCGCGCCAACTGGGCGCAGAACATCTACCGCTTCTTCATCACCGACGACAATTTCGCCCGTAACCGGGAGTGGGAGGCGATCTTCGACCGGCTGGCCAGGTTGCGCGAGGTCGACCGCATCCCGCTCGGGCTGATGATCCAGGTGGACACGATGTGCCACAAGATCCCGCGCTTCATCGAGAAGGCGAAGCGGGCCGGGGTGACGCGCGTCTTCATCGGCCTCGAGAACATCAATCCCGACAACCTCGTCTCGATGAAGAAGAAGCAGAACAAGATCACCGAATACCGCCGGATGCTGCTCGCCTGGAAGGCGCAGGGCATCTTCATCTATGCCGGGTACATCCTCGGCATGCCGGGCGATACGCCGGAGTCGGTGCGGCGCGACGTCGGCATCATCCAGCGCGAGCTGCCGCTCGACCTGCTCGAGTTCACCCTCCTGACCCCGCTGCCCGGCTCCGAGGACCACCAGGTCCTGTGGAACAAGGGCGTGGACATGGACGCCGACCTCAACAAATACGACCTGGAGCACGTGGTCACCGATCATCCGCGCCTGACGCGCGCGGAGCTGCAGGCGATGTACGACGGCGCCTGGAGGCTCTACTACACGCGCGAGCACGTCGAGACATTGCTCAAGCGCGCGGCGGTGACCGACGTTCCGATGATGAGCCTCGCCAAGGTGCTGATGCAGTTCACCACCGTCATGCAGCTGGAAAAGGTGCATCCGCTGCAGAGCGGCCTGCTGCGGATGATGCGTCCCTCCGAGCGGCGGCCCGGTTTGCCGCGCGAGCCGGCGCTGGGCTTCTATGCGCGCTACCTTGGGAACGTGATCCGGCGGAATGCGGCGTTGTTCAGAACCGTCTGGTGGATTCTGAGCGTGAAGCGCCGCATCGAGCGCGACCCCGACCGGCACCTCTACGTGGATCGGTCGCTCGCGCCGGTGGGCGAGCACGAAGACGAGACCTACGATCACCTGACCCAGACGGCCGGCGCGAAGGCCGCGATCGACCACCTCAAGAAAGTGGCGGCGCTGACCCATTAGAGCAGGAGCATGATCTTTTCCGAAAACCGGTGCCCACTTTTCGGGATCATGCTCTAAGGCGCGCGCGACAGCCGCGGAGGTCCGCGGACTCAACAATCGGCTTGCATGGGATGATCTGGTGGAGCCGAGGGGATTTGAACCCCTGACCTCCGCAGTGCGATTGCGGCGCTCTCCCAACTGAGCTACGGCCCCGCCGGCGAACTCGACGCGCGGTGAAAAGCGTCCGCGCCGGCCCGAGCGAGAAGCGGCCATTTACGGCGGGGGGCGCGGGGTGTCAAGGACGCGCGCGCGGCGCTGTTGCACGGACTGTGGCCGCTCAGGTTGGCGCGAATCACCTCGCCCCGCTTGCGGGCAGAGAGCCTGCCCTCGGGCTTGACCCGAGGGTCGACGGCCAAAGGCCGTCGGGTGAGGGGGCCTCTGAGGACAGCGCGCACTCACGGACGCCCCCTCACCCCGACCCTCTCCCCGCAAGCGGGGAGAGGGAGTCGCCGTCAC
>DASPZC010000475.1:0-7557 GCA_035636455.1 Xanthobacteraceae bacterium | reverse complement strand
ACCATGAGGGCGGAATGACGATAGGGCTTTCCTCAGACCTCACCCTGAGGAGCCCGCGAAGCGGGCGTCTCGAAGGGCGAGGTCGTGCCCGGCTGTTGAACCCCACATCAGTCGCCCGCGACCAAGAGAGGGGCACAGCATTGGCGTACCGGTGCGCCGATCCCATATAGGACCGGAGGATCGTCCCATGCTTGCACTCGCCCGCGTCCTTGCCGCCGCTGCCGCGCTCATGCTGTTTGCCGCGCCCGCCCGCGCCGATGACGGCGCCACGCGGGCGGAGTTTGAGCAGCTCATCAAGGATTATCTGACGCGCAATCCGGAGGTGGTGCAGGACGCGCTCGACCTGCTGGAGAGCCGCAAGGCCGCCGCCAAGGCGGAGCGGCAGAGGGCGGCCATCAAGGCGAATTACGCCGACATCTTCTCCTCGACCCGCCAGGTCACGCTCAACCGCAACGGCGACGTCACCCTGGTCGAGTTCTTCGATTACAACTGCGGCTTCTGCAAGCGGGCTCTCTCGGACCTCCTCGACCTGATGAAGGCCGACCCGAATCTTCGCGTCGTGCTCAAGGAGCTTCCCATCCTCGGCCCGGGCTCGGTCGAGGCCGCGCGCGTCGCGGTCGCCGTGCGCATGCAGGACCCGGGCGGCGCCAAATATCTCGAGTTCCATCGCAAACTGCTGGAGAACCGCGGGCCGAACGACAAGGCGCGCGCGCTCGCCGCCGCGCAGGAGGCAGGCCTCGACATGGCCCGGCTCAATCGCGACATGGCGAGCGAGGAGGTCGGCCGGACGATCGACGAAAGCGCCCGGCTCGCCAAGGCGCTCGGCATCAACGGCACGCCGGGCTACGTGGTCGGCGACAAGGTGACCGTCGGGGCGCTCGGCCAATCGGTGCTCAAGGAAAAGGTCGACGCCGCGCGGAATTTTTAGCAGCGTCCGCCCGCATTCCGCGTCCGCTGACGCCGGCTCAGGTCTTTATCCCGCTCACCAATATCGCCGCCGTGGGCAGGCGCAGGCCGTCGCGGGCGCGATAGGTTTCCGCCTGCGCCGCGAGTTCCGCCTCGATCGCCGGCAGCGCGGCGGGGGCCTGCGCGGCGATCAGCGCGGCCATGCGGGCGGTCCCTTGCGACAGCGCCTCGATGAGGTCGCGCGCGGAGCGCACCGGCCATTCGCGCCGCACCAGCTCGATGCGGCCCTGGTCGAACCCGGCTTGCACGAAAACGCGGAAGCAATCTTCCGGAGTGCTGATGCTGCCGCCGGGCGGCGGTGCCTTGGCGGCGGCGATGTCGCCGTGACGCCGGACGGCGTCGAGCACGAGCCCCCAGGCGATGTTGTGCTCCGGCCGCGCCCACGTCGTGAATGCAACGCGGCCGCCTCGCTTGAGCACCCGGCGCGCCTGCGCCAGCGCGGCCGCCGGCCGCGGAAAGTGGTGGATGCCGAAATTCGCGATGACGGCGTCGAACGAATCATCCGGCTGCGGCAGCGCTTCCGCATCGCCGTGGGCGAAATTGATTTTCGGATGCGCCGCGCGGGCGACGGCGAGCATCGCCGGGGAGAAGTCGATCCCGGCCGGAAGGGCGCCGCGCGCCGCGGCGGCTGCGGCCCCGTGGCCCGGCCCGCACGCGACGTCGAGCACGCGCGTGCCCGCGCCGATGCGCGCGGCGTCGAGCAGCGTCTCGATGAAAGGGGCGGTCGCGGCGGCAAACGTCGCGCCGTAGCGCGGCGCGGCGCGCTCCCAGCTCGCCCGCTCGAATGCGCGGATCGCCTGCGGATCGAACTCCATCCGTCAATTCATAGCAGAGGGGCGCCGGCCCCGCCGGCCGTTTCAGGCGGCGTGCTTCTCGCGCCACTTCGGGCCCGGCCCGCGCATGTAGTGCCGTTCCGGCCGATAGGGCTCGAACAAATCCTTCCTGAGCGTCCGCCAAAGGTCCGCCACCGCCATGCCCAGGCGCGGCGCTGCGACGGCACGCCTGGTCGTCAGGGTCTGGGCGATCGCGGCGGGGGTCATGTCATTCGTCCATTCGGCCGGCGAAGACCGCGTGTCTTCGTTGATCCATCATCGCCGACATCACCTGCCCCGAATGTGAAACGGCTCACGCCGCCGGGATATTCCCGCCAATCCCCCGCGCACCTTCTGTGAGGAAGCTCACGAGGATGGCGGACGCCGCGCGCTAAATATCGACCCGCGTTGATGGAGGCGACAAAAACAGCAGGAGGCCGAGATGGGCCGTTATGCAGCGACTGTCGGGGCGGTGGCACGCGCACAGGACACCGGCGCCGACGCGAGATTCCTCGAGCTCGGCATGCTGGCGGCGACCGCGCGCGCCGACGCGGCCGACCTGGTGGCCGCGCACAAGTGGTTCAACCTGGCTGCCATGCACGGCAACGAACGGGCAGCCCGCCTGCGTCTCGAAATCGCCGCCGAAATGTCGGCGGCCGAAATCGCCGCCGCTCAGCGCGCCGCGCGCGATTGGTTACAGACGACGGAGAACAGATGACAGAGGACGGATGACGAAGCCTGAAGTCGCTGTCCGTCTTCCTTTTCTCCCCTCGTTCGCCTTCCCAGTTTCCCGCCCTCCGTTCTTCTGTCATCTGTCATCTGTCGTCTGTCATCCGTCGTCCTCCTAACGGGAACGCTCCTTCACCCCGGGCATTGATAGAGGCGCCGCGCCGACTGGCTCGGTTGCGCCCGCAAGATCGATTTGGCAGAAGGGGTGGATTCCCGTCGTGAGCCAGGTCCAATTGGAAATGCCGATCAAATCCCGACGCAGCAAGCCGCGGCGAAAACCGCGCGCGCACCCGGTGGCGCGCAAAAGCGCAAAGCGCACGCCGCGCAAGGGCAAGTGGGTCTATGCCTTCGGCGACGGCAAGGCGGAAGGCTCCGCCGCCATGCGCGACCTGCTCGGCGGCAAGGGCGCGAATCTCGCCGAGATGGCCAATCTCGGGCTGCCGGTGCCGCCCGGCTTCACCATCACGACCGAGGTCTGCAACTATTTTTACGCCAACGGCAAGACCTATCCGCCGCAGCTGAAGGCGCAGGTGACGGACGCGCTGGCGAAGCTCGGCAGGCAGACCCGCAGGCGCTTCGGCGACGCCGACGATCCGCTCCTCGTCTCGGTGCGCTCGGGCGCGCGCGCCTCCATGCCCGGCATGATGGACACGGTGCTCAACCTCGGGCTCAACGACCTGACCGTCGAGGCGCTGGCGAAGAACTCGGGCGACCGCCGCTTCGCCTATGACAGCTACCGCCGCTTCGTCACCATGTATTGCGACGTCGTGCTCGGCATCGACCATCATCATTTCGAGGAGATCCTCGAGGACTACAAGGATCGCGAGGGCCACAGCCTCGACACCGATCTCGGCGCGGACGATTGGGTCGAGCTGGTCAAGCGCTACAAGGAGCGGGCGGCGAGCGAGCTGGGGGCTCCGTTCCCCCAGGATCCGCACGAGCAGTTATGGGGCGCGATCGGCGCCGTGTTCGGCTCGTGGATGAACACCCGCGCCATCACCTACCGCCGCCTGCACCGCATTCCGGAGAGCTGGGGCACCGCGGTGAACGTGCAGGCCATGGTGTTCGGCAACATGGGCGAGACCTCGGCGACCGGCGTCGCCTTCACGCGCAATCCGTCGACCGGCGACAAGGCGCTGTACGGCGAGTTCCTCATCAACGCGCAGGGCGAGGACGTGGTGGCCGGCATCCGCACGCCGCAGGAGATCACCGAAAGCGCGCGCAAGGCGGCCGCCTCCGCCAAGCCGTCGATGGAGACGGCGATGCCGGCGCCGTTCGCCGAGCTGTGCCGCATCCAGGACGCGCTCGAGCGCCACTACCGCGACATGCAGGACCTCGAGTTCACGGTGGAGAAGGGCAAGCTGTGGATGCTGCAGACGCGCGCCGGCAAGCGCACCGCGCGCGCCGCGCTCAAGATCGCCGTCGAGCTTGCGAGCGAAGGCCTGATCTCCAAGAACGAGGCGGTGACGCGGGTCGATCCCGCCGCGCTCGACCAGATGCTCCACCCGACCATCGATCCCAAGGCCGAGCGCAAGGTGATCGCGACCGGGCTGCCGGCCTCGCCCGGCGCCGCCTCCGGCGAGATCGTGTTCTCGGCCGACGAGGCGGAGATGCTCAAGAGCCAGAACCGCAAGGTCATCCTGGTGCGCGTCGAGACCTCGCCCGAGGACATCCACGGCATGCACGCCGCCGAGGGCATCCTCACGACGCGCGGCGGCATGACCTCGCACGCCGCCGTGGTGGCGCGCGGCATGGGCAAGCCGTGCGTGGCCGGCGCCGGCGCCATCCGGGTCGACTACGCGGCGCAGACCATGACGGCGGCCGGCACCGGCCTGAAGAAGGGCGACACGCTCACCATCGACGGCTCGACCGGGCAGGTGCTCGCCGGCCGCGTGCCGATGATCGAGCCGGAGCTGTCCGGCGAGTTCGCGACCCTGATGGGCTGGGCCGACAAGGTGCGCCGCCTCAAGGTGCGCGCCAATGCCGATACGCCGAACGACGCGCGCGTTGCCATGAAGTTCGGCACCGAGGGCATCGGGCTGTGCCGCACCGAGCACATGTTCTTCGAGGCCGACCGCATCGTCGCGGTGCGCGAGATGATCCTTGCCGACGACGAGAAGGGCCGCCGCGCGGCGCTGGCGAAGCTGCTGCCCATGCAGCGCGGCGACTTCGTCGAGCTGTTCGAGATCATGCAGGGCCTGCCGGTGACGATCCGGCTGCTCGATCCGCCCCTGCACGAGTTCCTGCCGCACACCGAGCGCGAGATCGCCGAGGTGGCACGGGCGATGGGAGCCGATCCGAAAAAGCTCGCCGACCGCGCACGTGAGCTGCACGAGTTCAATCCGATGCTCGGCTTCCGCGGCTGCCGCCTCGCCATCGCGTTCCCGGAGATCGCCGAGATGCAGGCGCGTGCCATCTTCGAGGCGGCGATCGAGGCCGGCCGGCGCACCGGCCAGCCGGTGGTGCCGGAAGTGATGGTGCCGCTGATCGCCACCAAGGCGGAGCTCGACCTCGTCAAGGCGCGCATCGACGCGACCGCCCGGGCGGTCGCCGCCGAGACCGGTACCGAGGTCGATTATCAGGTCGGCACCATGATCGAGCTGCCGCGCGCTGCCCTCAAGGCCGACGAGATTGCGCAGAGCGCCGAGTTCTTCTCGTTCGGCACCAACGATCTCACGCAGACGACCTTCGGCATTTCCCGCGACGACGCCGCGAGCTTCCTCGGCGTCTATGCGTCGAAGGGCATCCTCTCCATCGATCCGTTCGTCACGCTCGACCGCGAGGGCGTCGGCGAGCTGGTCAACATTGCGGTCGAGCGCGGCCGCAAGGTCCGCCGCGACATCAAGCTCGGCATTTGCGGCGAGCACGGCGGCGATCCCGCCTCGGTCGCGTTCTGTCACGAGGCCGGGCTCGACTATGTCTCATGCTCGCCGTTCCGCGTGCCGATCGCCCGCCTCGCCGCCGCCCAGGCGGCGCTGGGCGAGAGCGCGTCCAGCACGGCGTAGCCGCGTAGCCCGGATGGAGCGCAGCGAAATCCGGGGCCACATCCCGGACTACGCTGACGCTCCATCCGGGCTACAACATCAGACGCCGATGCCCGACCAAACAAAATCAAAATCCTCGCGGTCATCGCACCCGCACGCGCTGACCTGGTGGTACGGGCTGATGGCGATCGGCGGCATCGGCTTCGGGCTGATCGGCGAGCGGCGGCCGTTCGGCCAAGGTTTCCTCGCCCATCCGCTCGTCGCCTTTTTCATTGTGGTGGGCGTCGGGCTGCTGGCGCTGCGCTTCGTGCTCGCCCGGCCGGTGCCGGAAGTTTTGTCGGAACGCGCGCTGGTCTTGGGCTGCCTGGTCGGTGCCGCGAGTTTTCTGGTCGGCAACTGGTTCGGCGTCAATTTGGCGGCGGTGCGCTGACGCCGCAAATACCTGTGCGACCTGAATTTTCTTGCCCCGAGCCGGCGCCAACCCTGCCCCGGTTGCGGCGCGCAATTAACACGATGGCAAGGTTAATCCGGCAGAAAGGATGACGGCCGGCGATCGCGCGATTGCCGCCGGGGGCGTGCGGTGCCGGGTTTCTCATGGTGGCGTTGCGTAACGGATCGGCGGGACCGGTTGCGGCTTCCTTCGCGCTTGCCGCCGTCCTGTTTTTCCTCACCCCGACCCTGAGCGGACATCAGGACCTCGGCGCGGCCATCGTCCATCCGCCACCCGTCGCCCGCGCGCGCCAGCATCTCACCGCCTCGTCGCTCGAGCTGATCCGCGCCGGCATATTCAACCTGCCGCAGCCGGTCGGCACCGCCATGGGTCCCCCGGGCCTCACCCTCGCGAGCCTCGAGGCCGGCGACGCGGACGTGGTCGGCGCCATCCCGGCAAGTCTTACGCGCGCGAGCCGGGAGAGCCCGCTCGATCGGGAAGGCTATGTGTTTCCGACCGTGAACCGCACGGGCAAAGGCGACCGCCTTGCGCCGATCGTGAGTTCGCAAACGCCCGCCGGGCTTGCCGCGCCCGAAGGCGAACGCGACCTGCAGCAGGACATTCTCGACGCCATCCGGCGCGAGCGCGAGCCGGCGCGGGTCGCGCCCGCGCCCGACGAGATCGAGGCGGCCGTGCGCTTCGTGCCGTTTCCCGAATACGACGTCTCGCTCTCGCTCGAGCTGCATCCGCAGGTGCCGCGCGACGACAGCCCGGACGAGGCGGTCAGCGACGCCGACCAGCCCGACATGTCGATCCTCGCGGAAGCCGCCGATCCGGACCCGACGCAGCGCACGTCGCGCCTGTTCTTCGGCCGCGGGCCGATCGGCGCGCCCGCCGTGATCGAGCCGTGGTCGCACGGCGAGGCGCCGATCCTGATCGTGCCGCAAATCCCTGCCGACCTCGACATCAAGCGCTCGGCGCTCGATCCGCGCGGCGCCGAGCCGCACGAGGGCTTAACCGTCGCCGGCAAGGGCGAGGTCACCGGCGACGGCCGCCGCCCCAAGAGCCCGGCCGAGCGGCTCGGCCTCGACGGCAAGGCGCGCGCCAAGGCGGAGAAGTGTCTCGCCAATGCCGTCTATTTCGAATCGCGCGGCGAGCCGGTGCGCGGCCAGATCGCCGTCGCCCAAGTGGTGATGAACCGCGTGTTCTCCGGCTATTATCCCAACGACGTGTGCGGCGTCGTCTATCAGAACGCGCACCGCCATCTCGCCTGCCAGTTCACCTTCGCGTGCGACGGCATTCCCGACCGGGTGACCGAGCCGGACGCGTGGCAGCGCGCCCGGCGCATCGCCGCGGCGACCCTCGACGGCGCCATCTGGCTGCCCGAGATCGGCAAGGCGACGCACTTTCACGCCCACTGGGTGCATCCGTGGTGGGTGCGCACCATGCGCAAGCTGCACCGCATCGGCGTGCACACCTTCTACCGCCCCAAGCGTTGGGGCGACGGCGCCGACGCGCCGAGCTGGGGCAACGCGCAAACGACCGCCGACGCGGCGGCGCGGATGTAGCGCTTCTTTACCTCCCCCTGCAGGGGGGAGAGCCTGCCCCGGACTTGATCCGGGGTCGGCGCGCGAAG
>DASPZC010000474.1:0-3833 GCA_035636455.1 Xanthobacteraceae bacterium | reverse complement strand
GTTTTCAGCCCGCGCTCGGCGGCGAGCGCCTCGAACGACAGGCCCTTCTTCAGATTCTCCGCCGCGGCCTTGGCCTCGTCCGCACTGGGAAACACGATCTGCTCGACCTTGCGCCGCTCCGGCGTGCCGTAGCGCGAGCGGCGATCGTCGTAATAGCGCCGCGCATCCGCGTCGGACACCTCGATGGTCCCGGCGACGTCGGCGGGCGTCGCCGCGAGCAGCACCACCTTGCGATATTCGGGTGCGCGGAACAGCGCCTTGCGCTCGTCGAAATATTTGGCGAGCACCTCGGGCGTCGGCTTGGGGATATCGCCGGCCTGGGCCGGCCCGAGCACGACGTATTCGACCGCGCGCCGCTCGTTCTCGTAGCGGTCGAGCGCCTGCGCCGCCGCCTTCGGCACCGGCACGTCGCCGCCGACCGACTGGTAGACTTCGCGCCGCAGGCTGTCGCGGCGCCGCTCGGCGGCAAAGCGCGCTTCGTTGAACCCGGCATTGCGGATCAGCATCTCGAAGCGCTGGCGGTCGAACTGGCCGCTCGGACCGCGGAAAGTGGGATCGCCCATGATCATCCGACCGATCTCGGCGTCGGACAGGCGCAAGCCCATCTGCCGCGCCTTCTCGTCGATCGCGACCTCGGCGATGATCTGAGTGATCAGCTGCTGCTCGATGCCGAGCTCGCGCGCCTGGGCAGGCGTGATCGCCCGGTTGAGCTGGCGCCCGATCTGCTGCAGCCGGTCGTTGTAGGTCTGGCGGAACTGCTCGATCGAAATCTCGGTGCCGCCCACCTTGGCGAGGGTCGAGCGGCCGAAGCCGCGAAAAATGTCGCCGATGCCCCAGACCGCGAAGGCCAGCACCAGAAAGCCGACCACCGCGGCCATGATGCTCTTGCCGAGCCAAGAGGAGGAGGCGTTGCGCAATCCTCGGAGCATGGGCGGAACATGGTTGGAGAGGGCGGCGCCAAATCAGCCGCAAGGGGGCGCATCATAGAAAGGGGCCGGGCGCGCCGCAACACGCGCGGATGCGGCTCTTTCGCCGGTTGGGCTGCTCTGGTACCCACTGGCAACAACGCTTGGGACCTCGACCCATCATGGCGATGCCGCGCCGCCCGCTGGTCGCGGGCAATTGGAAGATGAACGGGCTGAAAAGCTCGGCCGCCGAGCTCAACAAGCTGCTCAGGGCGGCCGACGCGCTGAGCCGCAAGCTCGACCTGATGGTGTGCCCGCCGGCGACCCTGGTGACCACCTTTGCGGCGCTCGCCAAAGGGTCGAAACTCCTGGTCGGCGGGCAGGATTGCCACCCCGAGCCGGCCGGCGCCTTTACCGGGGACATCTCCGCCGAGATGCTGGCGGACGCGGGCGCGAGCGCGGTGATCGTCGGCCATTCCGAGCGGCGCGCGTCGCGCGGCGAGACCGACGATGTCGTGCGGCGCAAAGCGCAGGCCGCCTGGCGCGCGAAACTCACGGCGATCGTGTGCATCGGCGAGACCAGGGCCGAGCGCGACGCCCGCCAAACCCTCGACGTGGTCGGCCGCCAGTTGGAGGGCTCGCTGCCGGACGGGGCGGGCGCCGGCAACACGGTCGTCGCCTACGAGCCGGTATGGGCCATCGGCACCGGCCTCACCCCGACGCCCGCCAACGTGGTCGAGGTGCACGCCTTCATCCGCGAGCGGCTCGCCAAGCGGTTCGGGTCGGCGGGGCAGGGGATCCGCGTCCTCTACGGCGGCTCGGTCAAGCCGGCCAACGCCAAGGAGCTGCTCACGCTTGCCAATGTGGACGGCGCCCTGGTCGGCGGCGCCAGTCTCAAGGCCGACGAATTTTTGGGCATTGCAAAGGCTTACGCCTGAGTCTTCACCTCTCCCCGCTTGCGGGGAGAGAGCCTGCCCCGGACTTGATACGGGGTCGACGTGCGAAGCGCGTCGGGTGAGGGGGCCTTCGCGAAGCGCACAACCTCAGACGCCCCCTCACCCCGACCCTCTCCCCGCAAGCGGGGAGAGGGAGAGCTGGTGGAAATGCCGCAGGGGATCGTGTAGAGAGCCGCGCGACACCTATATCCACGGGCGCGGGCGCGCGCTGCGAATGCGCGCGCTTGAGCCTTTGAACGGATCGGACATGCAAACCCTCATCATCGTGGTCCACCTCATGATCGTGTCCGCCATGGTGGGCGTGGTGCTGCTGCAGCGCTCCGAGGGCGGCGGGCTGGGCATCGGCTCGACCGGCGGCTTCCTCACCAGCCGGGGTACCTCCAACGTGCTCACCCGCACGACCGCGATTCTCGCCGCGCTGTTCTTCACCACCAGCCTGGCGCTCTCGATCATCGCCGGCGTCGAGCGCAAGCCGCAGTCGATCATCCAGGGCGGGCCGCCTCCGGCCAGCCAGCCGGGCGGCCCGGTCGCTCCGCCTCCGGGCTCGCCGCTCGATGCTGTCGGCGGCCGGCCGGCGCCGGCGCCGCAGTCCCCCGCGGGGCCGCAGGTGCCGCAGTCTCAGTAGGGCGAAGGGCCGGGCGACCGGCCCTTCACCTTTGTGGGGAAGAAGCGGGAGAGGGAGAAGATGCGACTCGTCGAATCGGATTTGCCAGGTTAAAGATTGGGCCCCATGGCGCGGTATGTCTTCATCACCGGCGGCGTGGTCTCCTCACTCGGCAAGGGTCTCGCGTCCGCGGCGCTCGGCGCGCTGCTCGAGGCGCGCGGCTACCGCGTGCGCCTGCGCAAGCTCGACCCCTATCTCAACGTCGATCCCGGCACCATGTCGCCCTACCAGCACGGCGAGGTGTTCGTCACCGACGACGGCGCCGAGACCGACCTCGACCTCGGCCACTACGAGCGCTTCACCGGCCGCCCGGCCACGCGTCACGACAACATCACGACCGGCCGCATCTACCAGGAGATCCTCGCTAAGGAGCGGCGCGGCGACTACCTCGGCGCCACCATCCAGGTGATCCCGCACGTCACCAACGCCATCAAGGAATTCGTCCTCAACGGCAACGAGGGCGTCGACTTCGTGCTGGTGGAGATCGGCGGCACGGTCGGCGACATCGAGAGCCTGCCGTTCCTCGAGGCGATCCGCCAGCTCGGCAACGAGCTGCCGCGCCGGCACGCCATCTACATCCACCTCACCCTGCTGCCCTTCATCCCCAGCTCCGGCGAGCTCAAGACCAAGCCGACCCAGCACTCGGTCGCCGAGCTGCGCTCGATCGGCGTCCAGCCGGACGTTCTGCTGTGCCGCACCGACCGGCCGATCCCGCGCGAGGAGCGGAAAAAACTGTCGCTGTTCTGCAACGTGCGCGAGACCGCGGTGATCGAGGCGCGCGACGTCGACAATATCTATGCGGTGCCGGAGGCCTATTCGGCCGAAGGGCTCGACGCCGAGGTGCTCGCCGCCTTCGGGATGGAGCCGGGCGCCACGCCCGAGCTCGAGCGCTGGCGCATCATCAACGAACGCATCCGCAATCCGGAAGGCGCGGTGACCATCGCGGTGGTCGGCAAATACACCGGGCTCAAGGACGCATACAAATCGCTGATCGAGGCGCTCTCGCACGGCGGCATCGCCAACAAGGTCAAGGTCAACCTCGACTGGATCGAGAGCGAGGTGTTCGAGCGCGAGGACCCGGCGCCGTTCCTCGACCACGTGCACGGCATCCTGGTGCCCGGCGGCTTCGGCCAGCGCGGCGCCGAAGGAAAGATCCTCGCCGCGCAGTTCGCGCGCGAGCGCCGCGTGCCGTATTTCGGCATCTGCTTCGGCATGCAGATGGCGGTGGTCGAGGCGGCACGGAATCTATGCGGGATCGAGGACGCGAATTCGACCGAGTTCGGCCCGACTTCCGCGCCGGTTGTCGGC
>DASPZC010000473.1:0-5352 GCA_035636455.1 Xanthobacteraceae bacterium | reverse complement strand
CCATTCGATCGACGAGGCGATCCTGTTGGGCGACCGCGTGGCGGTGATGACCGCGCGGCCCGGCCGCATCCGCGAGGTGCTCGACATCCCGTTCGGCCGGCCGCGCAATGCCGAGGCGATGCGGGCCGACCGGCGCTTCCCCGAGTTGCGCGGGCATCTCTGGCGCCAGCTGCAGACTGCCCGCGCGAAGGAGGTTGCGTGACGACTGCGCTGCCGACGCACGATCAGGCCGCCGACAGCGCGGGCGAAGCCGCCGACCAGGCGCGCGGCGCGAAAATCGCGGCCGCGCGGCGGCGGCGCCGGCAGCTGCAGATCGTTGCCATCCGGGCGGTCTCGCTCGCCAGCGCGCTGACGCTGTGGCAGGTGTTCGGCGCCCAGGTCGACCCCATCCTGTTCACCACCCCGCTCGCCGTCGCCAATGCGGCGGCCGGCATGATCGCCAGCGGCGAGCTGTGGACCTATCTGGCGCCCAGCCTGATCGTGCTGGCGATCGGGCTCGCGCTCGCGGCCGTGGCGGGCGTCGCGGTCGGGCTCTTGTTCGCGCGCTTCTGGGTGCTCGACGTGGCGCTCGGCGTCTACGTCACCTTCCTCTACTCGACGCCGACCGTGGCGCTGGTGCCGCTCATCGTGCTGTGGGCCGGGTTCGAGACCGGCGCCAAGGTGATCATCCTGTTCCTGTTCGCGTTCTTCCCCATGGCGATCAACACCTACCAGGGCGTGAAGAACGTCGACCCGAACCTGATCGAGGTCGGCCGCGCCTTCCGCTGCAGCGAACGGCAATTGTGGGCCAACATCATCCTGCCCGGCGCGCTGCCGTTCATCGTCACCGGCCTGCGGCTCGCGGTCGGGCGCGGCCTGATCGGCATGGTGCTCGCCGACCTCTACACGGCGGTGTCCGGCATCGGCTATCTGATCGTGCGCACGGCGAGCACCTACCAGGTCGACCGCATGTTCGTGCCGATCGTCACCCTCGGGCTGCTCGGCGTCGTGCTGACCGCGGCGCTGCGCGTGCTGGAGGTGCAGGTCGCACCCTGGACGGCCGCCGCGAAGCGGGATTAGGTGTGACGTTGGTAGCAGTGGAGAAATAGCGTGCACCGTATCTCTACCTCGTCATTGCCCGCGCAGGCGGGCAATCCAGCATCCGCCGAACGTTTAGCTGTTTCGCGCAGTCCCCACGCGTCCCGTTTACTGGATCGCCCGCCTGCGCGGGCGATGACGGCGATGCAGTTGGCCCTTGCGATTGCGTTCCTTCTTCTCTCCGCCGCCAGCGACCAAGCCTCCGCGCAATCGTGCCGGGAAATGCGCAAGATCAACATCGGCGTGTCGGTGGCGCCGCCCAACGTGGTGCACACCTCGCCCTACATCGCCAAGGCGCTCGGACTGTTCGCGGCGCGCTGCATCGACGCCACCATCATCCAGTTCGACGGCGGCGCCACCGGCACTGCGGTGACCGCGGTCGCGCAGGGCCGCGCGGTGACGACCTTGCCGGACGTGGCGATCGCGCAAGGGCTCAAGGGCAAGCAGATCTGGGCGCTGGCGCCGCGCGCGCCGCAGGCCTACGTGGTCGCCGAAAACGTCAAGACCGCCGCCGACCTCAAGGGCCGGAAGCTGAGCGCGGCCGGCGGCGTCGGCGGCTTCAACTGGCTGATCGGCCGCGAGGTGCTGAAAACCGCGGGGCTCACGGTCGACGACGCGCAGTTCATCTCCCAGGGCACCGCCGGTCGGCTGCCCGGCCTCGTGGTCGGCCAGATCGACGGCGTGCTGCTCCATCCCGAGGACGTCTACATCGCGCAGAAGCAGAAGCCCGGCGTGCACGTGCTGGTGCTGCTCGCCGACCTGCTGCCGCAGCTGATGTTCAACGCCTACGGGGCGTCCGACGATTACATCGCCCATAACGGCGAACTGCTGCGCGATACTTTCGCGGCGCTGATCGAGGCGAACCGCACGATCTACCGCGACCGCGACGCGGTGGTGCCCATCATGGTCGAGGCCACCCAGAAGCCGCGCGAAGCGGTGGACTATGCCTGGGAGGTCATGACCAGGAACTGCATCTGGTCGGTCAACCAGGGCTTCCGCCCGGAGCGCTCCGCCTGGAACATCGACAACGCCATCCGCAACGGCGACCTCGATGCCTCGAAACGGATCGGCTTCGCGCAGATCGTCGATGCAAGACTCGCCGACGAGGCGCTCGCCGCCGCGGGCGGCCCGACCACCATCCACGGCTGCAAGGATTGACCCATGAACGAGACGCCGCTGCGCGCAACGCCGCTGGCCTGGGAGGAGCTGCGCCATCGGCTCGACCAGGGCCTGCCCTTCAACAACATGCGCGAGACGCCCTATTACCGCGACGCCAGATACGAACAATTCTCTGTCGCCGAATACGCCCGGCGCTACGCGGCGCTGCGGGCGAAGATGCGCGAGCACCGGCTCGACTGCGTCATCGTGCCGGGCGGGCCGAGCCATTGGAGTTCTGGCGGCGGCATGCTGTGGCTGACCGGCCATTGGGAATGGCACGCGCTCGCAAGCTACGTGGTGGTGCCGCTCGACGGCGAGCCGACCCTGGTGTTCTCCATGGGCGGCACCCATGCCGAGGCGGTGCGGCGCGAATGCGCGGCCGCGCTCGCCGACGTGCGCCAGAGCCGTGGCGGCCGCTATGCCGAGGTGATGGCCGAACGCATCCGCGAGCTGAAGCTCGAGCGCGGGCGCATCGGCCTGCTCGAGGTCGATCCGCGCCACAAGGACTATCTGCCGGTCAATCAGTACGACGTGCTGCGCAAGATGCTGCCCGACGCGGAGCTGGTGTTCACCCACGGCTTCATGCACGAGCTGCTGTCGGTGCACAGCGCCGAGGAGCTCGACTGCATCCGCAAGGCGGGCGTGCTCTGTCAGCGCGCCATGGAGGCGATGGTCGCGCGCGCCAAGCCGGGCGTCGCCGAATACGAGCTGCGCGCCGCCGCCGGCAGCGCCATCCTCGAAGGCGGCGGCGACATCGATTTCCTGATCATCGGCTCGACGCCGATGGACAATCCGGCGCTGGTATTCGGCAATCCGCGCCCGTCCGGGCGCGTGCTCGCCAAGGGCGACATCATCAACATGGAGCTGGCGGCCGGCTATCGCGGCTACACCGCGCAGATCGGCTCGCCCATCTGCCTCGGCGAGCCGCCCGCAAACGTGCGAAAGTTCTGGGAGGAGATCACGCTGCCCGGCTTCAAGCTGATGGCCGACGAGATCAAGCCCGGCCGGCCGCTGGAGAACATCCGCGCCGCCGGCAAATTCTTCCGCGACAAGGGCGTGCAGTCGCGCCCGATCCACGCGCACGGCATCGACCTCATCACCGACGGCCCGCACGTGTTCTGCGACCATGTCGACGCCGAGGAGTTCGAAAAAGTGTTCAGGCCCGGGATGGTGTTCATGGCCGAGCCAAACCCGATCAGCGCGGACGGCCTGTTCGGCATTTTCCTCGGCCACACCTTCATCGTCACCGATGAGGGCAACGAATGCGTCGACGCGTTTCCGTGGGAATTGGTGGTGGTGTGAGAAGGGGTGCTGTTTCCTCTGTCGTCATCGCCCGCGCAGGCGGGCGATCCAGTAAACTCCGACGGTCATAGGTTTGCGCCCGTGCTTGAGGCCTCCGCGGATACTGGATTGCCCGCCTTCGCGGGCAATGACGGCGCGGAGGTTGGAGTGCATTAACAGAAGCTGCGAGGAAATCCCCATGTACAAAGCATCCGCCGGCGTCGTGCTGCCCACCTCGATCATCGGCTCGCTGCCGCGGCCGGCCTGGTACAACGCCGTGCTCGGGAGCAGGAGCTTCCTCGAAGCCATGCTCAATGCGCGCTACCGCGAGCAATACGAGGACGCCGTCTCCGTTCACCTGCGCGGCCAGGAAACCGCCGGCCTCGACATCTGCACCGACGGCGACGCGCACTACGACGAAGAGGTCGGCGGCATGAGCTGGCAGAGCTACCCGCTCACCCACATGTCCGGGTTCAGCAAGGAGGCCATTCCGGCGGTCTACAACGTCGGCGCGGTCGGCTTCCCGCGCGGGCACATCCTGCACGACTACCTTGAGGCCCGCGTGTTTCCGAAAATCGTCGGGCCGATCGGGCGCGGCAACCTGCAATA
Organism: Xanthobacteraceae bacterium; assembly: GCA_035636455.1. GTDB lineage: Bacteria > Pseudomonadota > Alphaproteobacteria > Rhizobiales > Xanthobacteraceae > AP-16. The sequence continues at coordinate 1,227 of DASPZC010000473.1, read as the reverse complement.
TGCCGCGATGTGGAAGGTGGCGCAGCGGCTGACCAAGAAGCCGGTGAAGTTCGGCACCATCCTGCCCGAGCTGCTCGCCGCGTCGGCCGCCGACGACCATTACAAGGATCCGGTCGAACGCACCTGGGCGCTGAGCCAAGCGCTCAACGCCGAGCTCAACGAGCTCGCCGACGCGGGCTGTCCGGTCATCCAGATGGAAGAGCCGCAGATCCACATGGTGCCGGTGCGCGGCAAGGCGTTCGGCAAGCTCGACACCGGCGACCTCGTGAAGATCTTCAACAACACGGTGAAGGGCCTGCGCGCCAAGACCGAGGTGTGGTGCCACACCTGCTGGGGCAATCCCTCGCAGCAGCGCATGTTCAAGGACATCCAGAGCTATCAGCCGACGCTCGCCGCGCTCGATCAGGTCGACGCCGACGCCTTGACCTTCGAGACCTGCTCGTCCGGCACCGGCGATCTCGCGGCGATCGGCAAGACCATCAGGGACAAGAAGGTCGTCATCGGCGTGATCGACCATCACACCCTGCAGGTGGAGCGGCCCGAGCAGGTGGCGGCGCTGATCCGCGAGTCGCTCAAGCACATCCCGGCCGAGCGGCTGGTCATCTCGTCGGACTGCGGCATGGGCCGCGAGGGCATGAGCCGGCGCCACGCGGTCTACAAGATGGTCGCGATGGTGCTCGGCACCAACATCGTGCGCAAGGAGCTGGGGCTGCCCGAGGCCGAATGCCTCGCCGCCGACCCGCGCTTCACGCTCACCCTGACCAAGACTTGAGGTCCCGAAGACCTGGCGCATGTTCCGGCGAGGTGGGCTCCAGGGTCCTTTCGCCGGAACGGCCGATGCGATAGAACAAGCGCCGCCCCACAGGATGAGGAAGCTCGGAGGAGAAGCCATGGACGCGCCCGCCCCGGCCACGAAGGCCATTCCGTTCGACACCGCCCAGCTCGACCGCCTGCTCGGCGAAGCCGGCATCGACGCGCTTCTCGTCACCTCCAAGCACAACGTGCAGTACCTGCTCGGCGGCTATCGCTTCTTCTTCTTCGACTACATGGATGCGATGGGCACCAGCCGCTATCTGCCGGTCCTGTTCTATCAGCGCGGTAAGCCGGAGAATGCGGCCTATGTGGGCTATCGGCTGGAGAAGCATGAGAAGGAGCTGAGCAAGTTCTGGACGCCGGTCGTGCAGACCGCCTCGTCCACCAGCACCGACGCGATGCACCTCGCCGTCG
>DASPZC010000472.1:0-2840 GCA_035636455.1 Xanthobacteraceae bacterium | reverse complement strand
GCTGATCGAGCGCAAGCCGTTATGCCCGGCATTGCCGCCCCCGGCCTTCACCCGCAGCTTGCCCGGCGGCAGGTCGACCTCGTCGTGGAACACCACGATGTCGGCCGGCGCGATCTTGAAGAACTGCGCCGCCGCCGCGACGGCGAGCCCCGACTCGTTCATGTAGGTCCCGGGCAGGAGCAGGGTCACGCGCGCGCCGCCGAGCGAGCCTTCCGTCGCGACCCCATGGAAGCGCCGGCGCCACGGGCCAAAATCGTGGCGTCGTGCGACGGCGTCCACCGCCATGAAGCCGACATTGTGACGGTTGCCTGCGTGGCGCGTGCCAGGATTGCCGAGCCCCACGAACAGCAGCATGGCTCAAAATCCCGGTGCCGGCGGCGCGCAAGCCGCCGGCGCTGCGCCCTATTTCTTCTCTTTCTCCGGCGCCGTGGCGGCAGCGGGAGCCGCCGGCGCAGCCCCCGGTGCGGTCGGGGGAGCGGCGCCTGGTGCGCCGGGAGGCGCGCCTTCGGCCGGGGCGACTTCGCCCGCCTCGGCCGCCGCAGCGGCGGCGGCTGCCGCAGCCGCCGCGGCCTCCGCAGCCGCCTTCTGCTCTTCCAGGTAGCCCGACGGCGCCACGATCGTGACCAGGGTCACGTCGCGGCTCGTGGTGGGCCGGATGTTCGGCGGCAGCGTAATGTCGCTCAGGTGCATCGAATGGCTGATCTCGAGCCCGGTCAGGTCGACATCGATCGCTTCCGGGATGGCGTCGGCCGGGCAATAGACCTCGAGCGTGTGCTGGACCATGTTGACGGTGCCGCCGCGCTTCACGCCGGGCGACTGGTCCACGTTCGTGACGTGCACCGGGATGCGCACGCGGATGCGCGCGTCCTCGCCGAGCCGCAGGAAATCCGCGTGGATCGGCAGATCGCGCACCGGGTCGAACTGATAGTCGCGCGGGATCACCCGGTGCCGCGTTCCATCCACGTCGAGGTCGTAGATGGTGGTGAGAAACCGGCCGGCATAGATCTTCTGCCGCAGGTCGTTGTAGTCGAGCGAAATATTGAGCGGCGGCTGGTGGTCGCCATAGATGACGCCAGGCACGCGGCCTTCGCGACGTACCGCCCGAGCGGCCCCCTTGCCGGCCCGCGGGCGCGCCGTCGCCTTGAGCTCCTTGACGGTCGCCATATCAGGACCTCATCGAGTTCGATCGCAACACAAACGGCCGCTCACGCGGCCGTTCCGCCCGGCCGGCCTCCAGGGGTGCACCAAGCCGAGGTCGCGCGGCTTATAACGGGTCGGAGGGCGAAAAACAAGAAAGCCGGGCGTCGGCGGACTGCCGCAGTCAACCTCCCGGGCCGCCGGGACCAGATTTGCCGGACGCGGCCTCCAGCGCCTCGAGGCGGGCCTTCAAGGCCTCGTTCTCCTCGCGGGCGAGGCGGGCCATCTCCTTGACGGCTTCGAATTCCTCGCGCTTGACCACGTCGAGATCGCGCAGCATGCGCTCGGCCTGATTGCGCATCAGCGTGTCGAACTCCCGGCGCACGCCCTGCGCCACGCCGGCCGCGTCGTTCATCAGGCGCGCCATCTCGTCGAAGAAACGGTTGCTCGTCTGGGTCATGGCTTTCCCTTCGCGCCCGGAGCCTGCTGCGGCTCACAATGGGCATTGCGTTGCCGCCCCGCAAGTGTCGCGGCGGCTTGACTTGACGGCCGCCATGGCGGCAAGACGCGGCATCCTCCGGATCGACCGCATGCCCTATCTCGTCCTGAAGTTTCCCGACTTCGATCCGGTGCTCGTCCAGATCGGCCCGTTCGCGATCCGCTGGTACGCGCTCGCTTATATCGGCGGCATCGTCATCGGCTGGCTGTACGCCAAGGCGATCGTGCGCCGGAAAAGTGTCTGGGGCGGTGCGGCGCCGATCACCACCGTCGACTTCGACGATTTCGTCCTGTGGGTGACGCTCGGGATCATCCTGGGCGGGCGGGCCGGCTATGTGCTGTTCTACAACCTGCCGTACTTCGCCGAGCACCCGGCCGAGATCGTGCAATTGTGGAAGGGCGGCATGTCGTTCCACGGCGGTTTTCTCGGCTGCGTGCTCGCCGTCGTGCTGTTCGCGCGCCGCCGCGGATTTTCGATCCTGTCGCTCGGCGACGTGACCTGCGCGGTCGCGCCGTTCGGGCTGTTTTTTGTTCGCCTCGCCAATTTCGTCAACGGGGAGCTGTGGGGACGGCCGGCCGACGTCCCCTGGGCCATGGTGTTTCCCGGCGACCGCCTGCAGCTGCCGCGCCATCCGAGCCAACTCTACGAAGCGGGCCTCGAAGGCGTTGTATTGTTTGTTCTGTTGGGTCTGCTGGTGCGCGCCGGCGCCCTCAAGCGACCGGGCCTCATCCTCGGCGCGTTCGCCCTGTTCTACGGTCTGGCGCGCTGCTTCTGCGAATTCTTCCGCGAGCCGGATGCGCAGCTCGGCTTCTTATGGGGCGGCCTGACCATGGGCATGCTCCTGTCGGTCCCCATGATGCTGGCCGGCCTGGCGCTGATCGGTTATGCGCTGCGTGTACCCGCGCGAACGGCGTGAGGCCGTGACGACGCCGCTCGAGGTCGAAATCCGCCGCATCATCGCCGTCGACGGTCCGATGCCGGTTGCGACCTATATGGCGCTGTGCCTCGGCCATCCGGTGCACGGCTATTATGCGACGCGCGATCCGTTCGGCGGCGGCGGCGATTTCACCACCGCACCGGAAATCAGCCAGATGTTCGGCGAGCTGATCGGCCTGTGGGCGGCAGCCGTGTGGCACGAAATGGGCGCGCCCGACGGGCTTGCGCTGGTCGAGCTTGGGCCCGGCCGCGGCACGCTGATGGTCGA
>DASPZC010000471.1:0-4010 GCA_035636455.1 Xanthobacteraceae bacterium | reverse complement strand
GAGGCCGATTTTGCCGGTCAAATCCTGAAGGCGGGCCGCCACCGATCCCGGCGTTCCGATGATCAGCTTGTCGCGCAGCGCCTCTTCGTAAGTGATGCTCTGCAGCGCCTGTCCGCGCGCGGCGCGCTGCTCGATCGCGCGAGCGCCCGGCCGGCTCGCCGAGTCGACGATCTGGACGCCGAGCGTCCGGTAGAACTGCATGATCGATTGCTCGGCGTCGGCGCGCGCCGCCGTCTCTGTTTCCGCGACATAGATCGGGACGCGCAGATAGACTGCGCCTTGCCCGGGATGCCCGGCGGCCCGGTAGGCCTCGCGATAGGCCGCGATGTTGGGACCCAGCTCCTCGAGGTTGCCGAGGCGCACGGCGACGAAAATGGGCAGGCCCATGGCGCCGATCGCCGGAAAAGTGTCCGGGCTCGTCGCCGCGATGCGCAGCGGCGGGTGCGGCTGCTGCAACGGCTTCGGGACGAGCGCGATATTGTGAAACTTGTGGAACTGGCCCTCGAAGGAGAAGCGCTCGTCGCTCCACGCGCGCTTGAGGATTTCGAACGTCTCGGCGAAGCGCTCGCGGCTCTCGCCGTAGGGCACCCCATAGGCCTCGTAGGTGCGGGGAAAGCCGCTGCGGCCGACGCCGAAAATAAGGCGTCCCTGGCTGAGGTGGTCGAGGGTCGCGACCTCCTCGGCCAGGCGCAACGGATGGCACAGCGGCAGCACCTGGACGGCGATGCCGATCTTCACGCGCCGGGTGCGGGCGGCAATGGCGGCGGCGATCAGGAGCGGCGCGGAGGCGACCGATCGGTCCGGGAGGAAGTGCAACTCCGCGAGCCAGATGACGTCGAGGCCCCAGCGCTCGGCCGCGTCGACCTGGGCAAAAGCTTGAGCAAAGGCCTCGGCGTCCGGCTGTCCTGCGCTGCGCGAAAATTCGTGAAAGACGCCGAACTCGAACGCCATGGTCACCCGCCTCCCCGCCGGACGCTATAGCGCGAACGGCCAGGATGGTCTATCGGCTGGCGTCGCCCGCTCCGGCGATCCGGAATGCCATCGATGCAGAAACTCAACGTTCTAAGCATTCAGCGCCTGAGCGCCGCGGAACGCGCGAAGATCGAGGCCGTCGATCCGGCGCTCCAACTGGTCGACGCCGGCGGCTGGTTCGACGGGGAAATCCGCGACACCTGGCCCGCCTTCACGTCGGCGCGCTATTTGTCCGCGCGCGCCACGGGCTCGGGAACGCGCGAGGAGCGCGACCGCCTGCTCGCCGAAGCGGAGGTCATCCTGGGCGGGTGGCCGTTCCCGCTCGATCTGCGCGCCCGGGCCGCGCGCCTCAAATGGTTTCACCAGCGTCCCGCGGGCGCCAGCAACCTGATGCTCGGCGACCTGTGGGGCAGCGACGTGACGGCGACGACCTCGCGCGGCGCCGGCAACACCCTGGCGATGGCCGAATACGCGATTGCCGGCATCCTCTATTTCGCCAAGGGCCTGCACCACGCCGCGGCCGAGCGCGCGGCGCAAACATTCGACCATCGCGCCTATCGGCCGCTGCTGCTCGACGGCAAGACCGCGTGCGTCGTCGGCGCCGGCGGCATCGGGCGCGACGTCGGCAGGCTGTGCGCCGCGCTCGGCCTACGGGTGGTGGGCACGCGGCTTAATCCCGACCCAGGCGCGCCGCTGCCGGCCGGTTTTCGCGAGCTCGGGGGGCCGGCGGATCTCGATCGCCTCCTGCCGGACAGCGATTTCGTCGTGATCTGCTGCCAATGGACGCCGGAGACGACCCGCCTGTTCGACGAAAAGCGCCTGGCCGCCATGAAGGCGGGCAGCGTGCTGGTCAATGTCGCGCGCGGCGAGATCGTCGACGAGGAGGCGCTCGCCGATGCGCTCGCGCGCGATCATCTGCGCGGCGCCGCGCTCGATGTCTACGTCGGCGAGTTCGAGCATCTGCCGCCGGCGCGGCTGTGGTCCGACCCCAAGGTGCTGATCACGCCGCACGTCTCGAACAACAGCGACCAGGACCGTCACGGCGGGATCGACGTGTTCTGCGACAACCTGCGCGCCTACCTCGACGGTCGTCCGCTGCGCAACGTCATCGACTGGGAACGGGGGTATTAAGAAGCAAGTAGCCCGGATGAGCGAAGCGATATCCGGGGTCTGGCCCTCCCGGTATAATCCCGCATGTCGCTACGCTCATGCGGGCTACGGGCCCCGACTGCACAAGAGGACCCTCGATGCAGGAGTACGACGTCATCGTGGTCGGCGCGGGGAACGCGGCGCTGGCGGCGGCCGTCTCCGCGCACGAGAACGGCGCAAAGAGAGTGCTCGTGCTCGAGAAGGCGCCGCGCGAGATGCGCGGCGGCAACACCCACTGGTCGGGCGCGGTGTTGCGCATGGCCTTCGACGATCCGCGCGAGCTCGCGCCGCTGCTGCCCGCGGTCGAGGAGCAGTACGAGGATTTCTACCAAGGCATCACGCCCTACACGCGCAAGGACTACCTGGGCGATCTCCTGCGCCTCACCGGCGGGCGAACCGACCCCGTGCTGTCGAGCATCCTCGTCGACAATTCGAAGGACACGGTGTTCTGGATGCACGCGGTCGGCGAGGTGAAGATGGAGCCGGCCATCACGGTGGCGGGCGTCAAGAAAGGCAACATGGTGGTCTGGCCGCGCGGGCTGGTCGTGCGCGCGGTGCACGAGGGCGTCGGCCTGTCGCGAGCGTGGTTCGCGGCGGCGGAGAAGCGCGGCATCGAGATCCGCTACGCGAGCGCCGCGACCGAGCTGCTGCTCGACGCACGCGGCCGCATCGCCGGCGTCAAGGTGCGCGGCGACGACGGGCTCGCGGCGATCCACGCGAAGGCCGTCGTGCTCGGCTGCGGCGGCTTCGAGGCCAACGTGCAGATGCGCACGCAGCATATCGGCCCGCTGGTCGGCGCCGCCAAGGTGCGCGGCACGCCGCACAACCAGGGCGACGGGCTGCGCATGGCGATGGCGATCGGCGCCATGCCGTGGGGGCAATGGAGCGGATGCCACGCGACGCCGATCAGCGCCGACTGGGGCGACTTCGCGCCCCGCGAGTACACCGACCGCTCCAACCGCCTGAGCTATCTCTACGGCGTGATGATCAACCGCAAGGGCCGCCGCTTCGTCGACGAGGGCGAGGATCAGAACCTCTACACCTACGCCAAGTTCGGCCGGGCGATCCTCGCGCAGCCCGGCGCCAAGGGCTACCAGCTGTTCGACAGCAAGGTGCTGCACCTGCTCGAGCCGCGCTATTCGACGTCGAAGCCGATCGTTGCCGATACCGTCAAGGAACTGCTGGCGCAGCTCGACATCGACGACAGGGAGCAGGCGCTGCGAAGCGTCGAGGAGTACAATGCCGCGCCGCGCGCCAACCGGCCGTTCGACCCCACCAGGAAGGACGGCCACGCGACCAGGGGGCTCTCCATCGACAAGACGAATTGGGCGGTGCGGCTCGACGCCCCGCCCTACTGCGCGTACTCGGTGACGGGCGGCATCACGTTCACCTTCGGCGGCCTCAAGATCAACGAGAACGCGCAGGTGATCGGCACGGACTGGCGGCCGTTGCCGGGCCTGTTCACCTGCGGCGAGATGGTCGGCGGCCTGTTCTATGACAATTATCCCGCCGGCGCCGGCCTCGTGTCCGGCGCGACATTCGGACGGATCGCCGGACGCAACGCCGCGCTGCTGGCGCGGGGCTGATCAACACACGGGCCGATTAGATGGAGGCTTGCATGACATCCAATGGCGGCGCGACGACAACCGCGACGGCGGCGATGACGAGCAACGGCGCGCCGGGCGCGGCCATCGCCACGCGCCTTGCCGAAAAGATTTGCGCCTTTCGGCCGGAGCACATCACCGCGCGCGCTCTCGCGGCGTCCCGCATCGCCATCATCGACACCGTCGGCTGCACGCTCGCCGGAATCCCGGAGCCGTGCTGCCGGATATTGCTCGAGACGCCCGGCGTCGCCGACGCGCCCGGGCCGGCGCTCGTGTTCGGCACCA
>DASPZC010000470.1:0-4204 GCA_035636455.1 Xanthobacteraceae bacterium | reverse complement strand
ATCTGCATGTAGGAATCGTCGGAGGTGCCGCCGATGTCGCGGTCGAGGGCGGAAACGATACCGGCCGTCACCGTGCCGCCGAGGCCGAACGGATTGCCGACGGCGAGCACCCAATCGCCCACCCGCGGGTTGGCGTCGGCGAGCTCGACGTGCGGGAAGTCGGTGCGGCCGTCGACCTTGATGAGCGCGAGGTCGGTCTTGGAATCGGTGCCGATCACCTTGGCGGTGTAGGTCTTGCCGTCGTCGGCGGTCACCTCGACGCTCTCGGCCTTGTCGACCACGTGGTTGTTGGTCACCGCATAGCCGTCGGCGGAGATGAAGAAGCCGGAGCCCTGGCCGACGATGAAATTGCGGCCGCCGCGCGGGTTGCGCGGCTGGTCGTTGTTGCCGTCGGGCAGGCCGAAGCGGCGGAAGAACTGCTCGAGGCCGGGCGGCAGATCGCGGCTGTTGAAGCCCATGGTGCGCGAGCCGCCGTCCACCTTGACGCGCACGGAGATGACCGAGGGCTTCACCTTCTCGACGATGTCGGCGAAGCCGACCGGGCGCTGCGCCGACTGGGCGTGCGCGGAGGTGGTGAAGGACGGGAGACTTGTCTGGGGCGGCGCGCCGGGGCCGGCGAAGAACACGGCCGTGCCGATGCCGGCAACGGTGGCGAGAAGCGCCAGGCGCCGGGCAGCCAGAATCCGGCGCGGCCTGGAAGCGGGAGTGACGCTGGTCATGCGAAAGTCTCCGTCGATGCCAATGGAATCCGTCACGGCAAAGATGGAGGCTCGCGCCTTACCGCGCGCTGTCGGCCGGATTAAACTTTGGTAAGGTTGCGCTTATCCCTCCCCAACGGGGGAGGGATTTAGCCGCGCTGGCGCAGGATTTCCGCGACGCGCGCCTCTTCCGCCGGGCTCAGCTTCGCCGCCTCGCCGCCCGCCGCCGCTCCCGGGCGCCGCGCGCGACGCGCCAACAAGGCGAGGCGCGCGGCGCCGATGACCAGGAGCAGGAGCGGCGCGAGCCACAGCAAAGCGGTGTGCCAGGCGAACCGCGGCTTGAGCAGCACGAACTCGCCGTAGCGGGCGGTGAGAAAGTCGAGCACTTGGCCGTCGCTGTCGCCGCCCTTGAGGCGCTCGCGCACCAGGATGCGCAGATCGCGGGCGAGCGGCGCGTCGGAATCGTCGATCGACTGGTTCTGGCAGACCATGCAGCGCAGTTCGCGCGAGAGCGCGCGGGCGCGCGTCTCGAGCGCCGGGTCGGGCAGCACCTCGTCGGGCTGCACCGCGAAGGCGGGCACGACCTGCAGGCAGGCGGCCGTGACGAAAGCGGCGAGGAGAAGGATTGCGCGCGCCATTTGCGTCACTCCGCCGCCTGCAGCGCCGGCTTCGGCCGCGCCGGCCTGGGCGCACCGACGCGCAGGCGGCGATCGGACAGCGAGAGCGCGCCGCCCACCATCATCACCACCGCGCCGATCCAGATCAGCAGCACCAGCGGCTTGTGATAAAGCCGTACCGTCGTCTCGCCGCCCGCATCGGCGTCGCCGAGCGACAGATAGAGCTGGCTCGTGCCGCGCGTCATCAGCGCGGCCTCGGTGGTCGTCATGTTGCGCACCGGAAACGAGCGCTTGGAAGGCTCCATGACGCCGATCACCTCGCCGTTGCGGCGCACGGTGAAACGGGCGACCAGTTCCTGATAATTGGGACCGCGGCGCGGGGTCAGACCGTCGAAGGTGAAGTCGTAGTGGCGGATCGACAGGGTCTCGCCCGGCTTCAAGGCGGCGACGCGCTCGGCGCCCCATTGGGTCTCGCCGACGATGCCGAGCAAGGCGACGCCGACGCCGAAATGGGCGACCGCGGTGCCCCAGGCCGAGCGCGGCAGCCCGGCGGCGCGGCCGAGGGTCGCCTTGAACGGGATGCGGGACAGGCCGGTGCGCTCGACGAGGTCGATGACCGCGCCGGCCATCACGAACAGGGCCAGCCCCATGGCGAAAGGCGCCATCACCGGACCGCCGCCGGTGACCGCGAACGTCGCCGCCATGCCGACGATCGCGATTGCGAACGCGCCGACCAGGCGCTGCGCCACGCCGTAGAGATCGCCGCGCTTCCACGCAAGCAGGGGACCGAACGAGACCGCGAGGAGGACCGGCACCATAAGCAATCCGACCACAAGATTGAAGAACGGGGGGCCAACCGAGATTTTGTTGCCGGTGAGCGCCTCGAACACCAGGGGATAAAGCGTACCGACGAACACCGCCGCGCAAATCACGGCGAAGAATAGGTTGTTAAAGAGCAGCGCGCCCTCGCGCGAGATCGGCGCAAACAGTCCACCCTGCTTGAGCGCCGGCGCGCGCCAGGCGAACAGCGCGAGGCTGCCGCCGATGAACAGCACCAGGATGGCCAGGATGAACACGCCGCGCGCCGGATCGTTGGCGAAGGTGTGCACCGAGGTGAGCACGCCAGAGCGCACCAGGAAGGTGCCGAGCAGCGAGAGCGAGAAGGTGAGGATGGCGAGCAGGATCGTCCACACCTTCAGCGCATTGCGCTTCTCCATCACCACGGCGGAGTGCAGCAGCGCGGTGCCGGCGAGCCACGGCATCAGCGAGGCATTCTCGACCGGGTCCCAGAACCACCAGCCGCCCCAGCCGAGCGTGTAGTAGGCCCAGTACGAGCCCATGGCGATGCCGAGGGTGAGGAACATCCAGGCGGCGAGCGCCCACGGCCGCACCCAGCGTGCCCAGGCGGCGTCGATGCGCCCCTCGATCAGCGCCGCGATGGCGAACGAGAACGCGATCGAGAAGCCGACATAGCCGAGGTAGAGCAGCGGCGGATGGATGGCGAGGCCGAGATCCTGGAGGATCGGGTTGAGGTCGCGGCCCTCGAAGGGCGCGTTGGGCAGGCGGGCGAACGGGTTCGAGGTGACGAGGATGAAGAGGTGGAACGCCGCCGCGATCCACGCCTGCACGGCGAGCACGTTGGCTTTCAGCGTAAGCGGCAGGTTGCGGCCGAACGCGGCGACGAGCGCGCCGAACAGCGCGAGAATGAGGACCCACAGCAGCATCGAGCCTTCGTGGTTCCCCCACACGCCGCTGATCTTGTAGATGAGGGGCTTGGCCGAATGGGAGTTCTCGAACACGCTCAGCAGCGAGAAGTCGGACGCGACGTAGCACCACGTGAGCGCGGCGAACGAAACGGCGACGAAGCCGAACTGGGCAAGCGCGGTCGAGCCAGCCACCTCCATCAGCGACGCATCGCCGGTGCGCGCGCCCCAGATCGGCACCGACGCCTGCACGAGCGAAAGGGCGAGCGCAAGCACCAGCGCGTAGTGGCCAAGCTCGGCGATCATGGCTTGCCGTCCTTCCAATGGCCGTGCTTCTTGAGCGCGTCGGCGACCTCGCGCGGCATGTAATTCTCGTCGTGCTTGGCGAGCACCGTGTCGGCCTTGAACAGTCCCGCGGCGTCGATCGCGCCCTCGGTGACGACGCCCTGCCCTTCGCGGAACAAATCCGGCAGCGCGCCCGTATAGGCGACCGCGATGTCCCGGTTGCCGTCGGTCACCGCAAAGCGCACGGCGAAATTCTCGCCGCGCACGAGACTGCCCGGCTTGACCAGACCGCCGAGCCGGATGCGTGTGCCGGGCACGATGCGTTTTTCCACCACGTCGCTCGGCGAATTGAAGAACACGATCGAGTCCTTGAGCGCGGTGAGCACGAGCGCCGCCGAAATTCCCAGCACCACGGCGCCCGCTCCGATGAGAGCGAGGCGTCGCTGCCGGCGCGTCATCGCCGGCCCTCGCCGGCATCGGCCTGCGAGATGACACCTTTGAGAAGATCATCGAAGCGGCGCAGCTTGTCAGGGTCGGCGCCAAGCGCGCGGCGCGCCGCGGCGGTGGCGCTCGCCGCCTTGTCGTGCTCGCCGAGCACCATGTAGGCGCGCACCAGCCGCATCCATCCGTCGAGATCGGAACCCTCGCGCCCGAGCCGCTCCGCGAGCCGCTCGACCATGCTGCGCACCATCGCGGCGCGCTGGTCGGGGGTCAGCTCGGAGGCGGCGGCGAGGTCGTCGGCGCTCGGACCGGGCGGCGCCGGGACCGGCTGCCCTTCGAGGCGGGCGAGGGATTGGCGCACGAACTGCACCCACGCCGCGTCGGCCGGCGCGCCGGCGAGAAGATCGTGCCACGTCGCCGCGGCCTCCGCCTGCTTGCCGTCCTGCTCGGCGGAAAGGCC
>DASPZC010000469.1:0-9820 GCA_035636455.1 Xanthobacteraceae bacterium | reverse complement strand
TGGCTCGCCCGGGCGCAGACCCGGCTGTCCGGCTTGGGCTCGGCGCGGCGTTCATCGTGTGCCTCGCCGACCAGGCCGCCAAGCTGTGGCTCCTGTTCGGCTACGACCTTGGCGCCAGGGGGCCGGTGGCGCTCGCCCCGGTGCTCGACCTGGTGCTGGTGCGCAATTACGGCATCAGCTACGGCTGGTTCCAGGGGCTCGGCCTGTCCGCCCGCTGGGTCCTGGTGGCGATCGCGGCGGCCGCCGTGGCCTTCCTGGCGACGTGGCTCGTCCGGGCGCAAACCCGCCTGTCCGGCCTGGCGCTCGGGCTGATCATCGGCGGGGCCGTGGGCAACGCCATCGACCGGGTGGCGCACGACGGCGCCGTGGTCGATTTCCTGCGCTTTCACGTCACCACGTCCGGTTTTGCCTTCAACTGGCCCTACGTGTTTAACCTTTCCGACGCCGCCATCGTTGCGGGCGTTGTCGGGCTTCTGTATGAGTCTGTGCAGGGGGCGCGCGCCGCAAAAGTGCCCTGATCGCACCCTATGCCCCGGCGCCAACCGCATCGGATGGACGGGCCCATGCGCTCAAGATCGAGGACGCGACGTTTCGGGCGTGCCGCCGGCGGCGGCCTGCTCGTTCTGCTCGCCCTGTCCGGCGCCGCCATCGCGGCCGAGGATGAGGACGAGGACACCTTCGAGCAGCGCATCATCAAGAACATCATGCGCGGCTTCGGCGCCCAGGTCGACCGGGCGGGCATCGACTATCGCGAGCGCTCGCCGCTGGTCATTCCGCCCACCCGCGATCTGCCGCCTCCCGAGACCACGTCCGGCGTCAACAGCCCGGCTTGGCCGAACGACCCGGACCAGCGCAAGCCGACGCCGAAGGCCGAGAAATTCGAGAGCGGCTCCATTCGCACCCACAACATCGAGAAGGCGACGCTGTCGCCGACCGAGCTGCGCAAGGGCGCGCTGCCGGCGGGCTCCAACCAAGTCGCCAAGCCGGGCTCGACCGACAACCGCGATCCCGGCCGCAGCCTGTCGCCGAGCGAGCTCGGCTATACCGGCGGGCTGTTCAACAGTCTGCTGCCCGGCGGCGCCAAGACCGAGGCGGAGCCGTTCACCGGCGAGCCGCCGCGCACCAGCCTGACCCAGCCGCCGACCGGCTATCAGACGCCCTCGCCCAACTATCCGTACGGGGTCGGCCCCAGCAAGGCCAATACCACCAAGGATTTGCCCACCATCAAGGATCGGGCCGTTGGCGGCAACTGACAGTCGCCGATATATGTCCTTTGGCCGTGCGTGCGGCGTCGCGTCATCCACATGCGGACTCTGTCGAGCGTTCCGGCGCCCGCCCGCACCGAACGAGGCTTCATGATTGATAACTGCCTGGATTGTCGTTCCGGCCGAGCAAACCTCTTGATGGCCTCGATCCGGGCGTTCGTCGTGCTGGCGGGCTTCGCTGCGCTCGCTCTCGCCGCGTCCGCCACCCCCGGCTCGGTCGAGACCAGGCCGGCCCCGACGGTCGCCCACTACACGCTCGCCAACGGCCTCGAGCTGGTGGTCGTTCCCGATCGCCGTACCCCGGTCGTGACCCACATGATCTGGTACAAGGTCGGCTCCGCCGACGAGCCGGCGGGCAAATCCGGCATCGCCCATTTCCTCGAGCACCTGATGTTCAAGGGCACCGCCAAGAACCCGGCGGGCCGCTTCTCGCAGACGCTGGCGACGATCGGCGGGCAGGAGAACGCGTTCACCTCGACCGACTTCACCGCGTTCTTTCAGCGCACCTCGCGCGAGCATCTCCCCAGCCTGATGGAATTCGAGGCGGACCGCATGACCGGCCTCGTGCTCAGCGACTCAAATGTCCTGCCGGAGCTGCAGGTGGTGCTCGAGGAGTGGAACCTGCGGGTGGGCAACGATCCGGCCGCGCGGCTCGGCGAGCAGGTCACCGCCTCGCTGTTTCTCAATCACCCCTACCACCGCCCGGTGATCGGCTGGCGCAACGAGATCGAGCGGCTCAATCGCGAGGACGCGCTCGCGTTCTATCGGCGCTTCTACACCCCCAACAACGCCGTCGTGGTGGTCGCCGGCGACGTGACGGCGGAGGAGACGAAGGCGCTCGCCGAGGCGACCTACGGCAAGGTCGAGCCGCGCGCCGAGATCGGGCCGCGCGTGCGCCCGCCCGAGCCGGAGCCCAATGCGGTGCGCCACGTCACGCTGGCCGACCCGCGCGTCGCGCAGCCGAGCCTGCAGCGCAGCTACATGGTGCCGTCGGCGACGACCGCGCGGCCCGGCGAATCGGAAGCGCTCGACGTGCTCGCCAACGTGATCGGCAGCGGCTCCACCAGCCGCCTCTATCGCGAGCTGGTCGTTGCGCGGAGCCTCGCGTCCAACGCCGGCGCCTGGTACCAGGAGACGGCGCTCGATCTGTCGCGCTTCGGCGTGTACGGCACGCCGCGCCCGGGCGTGAGCCTGCCGCAGCTCGAGGACGCGATCGACGAGGTCATCGCCGAGGTCGTGGCCAACGGCATCACCGCCGAGGAGATCGAGCGCGCCAAGACCCGCATGGTCGCCGCCTTCGTGTACGCCCAGGACAGCCAGTCCTCCCTGGCGCGGCTCTACGGCTCGGCGCTCACCACCGGCTCGACGGTGGCGCACGTGCTGGCGCGGCCGGACCGCATCCGCGCGGTGACCGCCGAGGCGGTGCACGAGGCGGCGCGGCACTGGCTCGACAAGCGCCGCTCGGTCACCGGTTATCTGGTCAAGGATTTGAAGCGCGCCGAGGACAAGCGTTCATGATGCGCCCAGCCATCTCTCGCCGCGCCGCCGGCCTCTGCACGGTCGCGCTTGCCGCGCTCTTCGTCCTGGCGGCCGGCCCGGCCGCCGCCACGCCGATCGAGCGGGTGGTCAGCCCGGGCGGCATCGAGGCATGGCTGGTGCGCGAGCCGGCGGTGCCGCTCATCGCGCTCGATTTTGCCTTCCTCGGCGGCGCCAACGAGGATCCGGCGGACAAGCCGGGCCTCGCCCACATGGTGGCCTCGCTGATCGACGAGGGGGCGGGCGACCTCGACTCCAACGCCTTCCATGAGCGCCTCGAGCAGCACGCCATCGAGCTGGGCTTCAGCGCCGGGCGCGACCACTTCCGCGGATCGCTGCGTACGCTCAGCGTCAACCGCGACCTCGGCTTCGACCTGCTCCGGCTCTCGCTCACCGCCGCGCGGTTCGACGATGAGGCGGTCGAGCGCATCCGCACGCAGCTTCTCGCCGACCTGCGGCGCGCGACCACCGAGCCGACCTCGATCGCCAACGAGCGCTTCTGGGGCACGGCCTATGCGGGCCATCCCTATGCCCTTCCGGTGCACGGCACCACCGAGGGGGTGACGCGCGTCGGCACTGCCGACCTCAAGGCCTATACCCGCCGCGTGTTCGCGCGCTCGAGCCTCAAGATCGCGATCGTCGGCGACATCGACGCCGCGACGGCGGGCGCCCTCGTCGACAAGGTGTTCGGCGCGCTGCCGGAGAAGCCCGAGCTGGCGGCGATCGAGCGGGCGACCATGCGCGGACTTGGCCGGCGCCAAGTGATCGAGGTCGACGTGCCGCAGGCGGTGATCTCGTTCGGCGGGCAGGGCATATCGCGCAAGGACCCGGATTTCTTTGCCGCCTATCTGGTCAATCACATCCTCGGCGGCGGCTCGATGTCCTCGCGGCTCTATCGCGAAGTGCGGGAGAACCGCGGGCTCGCCTACGGCATCTGGACCGGGCTGGTGTCGCTCGGCGAGGCGGCGCTGTTCACCGGCAGCACCGCCACCCGCGCCGACCGCGCCGCCGACACGCTCGAGATCATCGAGCGCGAGGTGCGCCGCATGGCCGAGAGCGGGCCGACCGAGCAGGAGCTGGCCAAGACCAAATCGTTCCTCAAGGGCTCCTATGCGCTGAGCTTCGACACCTCGACCAAGATCGCCGCGCAGCTCGTGCAGATCCAGCTCGACGATCTCGGCATCGACTATGTCAACCGGCGCAACAGCCTGATCGACGCCGTCACCATCGCCGACGCGCAGCGGGTGGCGAAACGCCTGTTCGACGGCAAGATGCTCTTCACCGTGGTCGGCCGTCCCCAGGGCGTCACCTCCAACGATCCGACCGGCTCGGGCGGGTGATTTGCTGGGACCTCATCCTGAGGAGCCCGCCGAAGGCGGGCGTCTCGAAGGATGGAAGCAAACGCGTCTGTTGCCATGCTTCGAGACGGCCGCTGCGCGGCCTCCTCAGCATGAGGGCGGTGTGGTTGCCCCATGATCCGCGTCACCCGCACCATCTCGATCGACGAGCGCGCGATCGAGGAAAGCTTCATCCGCGCCTCGGGCCCGGGCGGACAGAACGTCAACAAGCTCGCGACCGCCGTCCAGCTGCGCTTCGACGTGAGCCGCGCCGCGCTGCCCGATGACGTGGGCGCGCGCCTCGCGCGGCTTGCCGGCAAGCGCCTCACCGCCGACGGCGTGCTCGTCATCACCGCGCAGCGCCACCGCACCCAGGCGCGCAACCGCGCCGACGCGCTCGATCGCCTGATCGATCTCGTCCGCCGCGCCGCGATCCCGCCGGTGCCGCGCCGCCCCACGCGCCCGCCCGCGCGCGCCAGGCGCGCGCGCCTCGACGCCAAGAAGCACCGCGGCGGCATCAAGCGCCTGCGCAGCACGCGCCTCTCGCCGGAGGATTGAAGCGCATTGCGAAGCTTGGCTGTGGGCGCCGACCGTTTGTGCTATTGTCGCAATTGATCGAAACGGGTCCATCCGGACAATCGGACCTGCCGATCGGGGAGAATGGCTGATGAATGAAAATGTGGTGCGCGAGGAACTGCCGGTTGACGCCGTCGCCTTGCGCGAAGAGGTCAAGAACAAGTACCGCGATGTCGCCACCAACCCGCAGGGGAAATTCCACTTCCACACCGGGCGGCCGCTGGCGCGTCGCCTGGGCTATGACGAGGCCGTGGTCGCCGGCATGCCGGACAGCGCGGTGGAGTCGTTTGCCGGGGTCGGCAACCCGTTTTCGCTGGCCACGTTGAAGGCCGGCGAGCGCGTCATCGATCTCGGCTCGGGCGGCGGCTTCGACTGCTTCATCGCCGCCCGGCAGGTCGGTCCTGCCGGCCGCGTCGTCGGCATCGACATGACCGAGGAAATGCTCGCGCGCTCGCGCGCGAGCGCGGCGGCGATGGGCCTCGGCCAGGTCGAGTTCCGCGCGGGCATCATCGAGGATCTGCCGGTCGACGACGGCTGGGCCGACGCGGTGATCAGCAACGGGGTGATCAACCTGTGCGCCGACAAGCGCCGGGTCTTCTCCGAGATCATGCGTGTGCTGCGGCCCGGCGGCCGCCTGCAGTTCGCCGACATCGCCAGCGGCAGGCCCGTGCCGGAATCGGCGATCCGCAACATCGACCTCTGGACGGATTGAATTGCCGGCGGCCTGCCGTGCGCAGGCTGGAAACTGATGCTCGAGCAGACCGGCTTTGCCGATGTTCAGATCGGTCCGCGGGTCGACACGTTCGGCGGCGCCGGCGGAGAGCAAAAGGCGCGCCTGTTCGAGGTCTATGGCTACGCCTTTCTGGCGCGCAAGCCGGGCTGAATCCCTCCACGCTTGCGGGGAGGGATTCGGCGGCATCCTACTTCCGCGATTCGTAGAGCTTGATCAGCTTGACGGCGTCGGCCGCATCCATGCGCGCCAGCGGCCCCGAGCTGTAGCTCGACATGACGATTTTTCCGTCGGCGCCGACGATGAACTCCGCCGGCTGGATGAAGCCGCGCCGCTCTTCCCACCATGCGCCGATCTGATCGGCGATGTCGCGCGTGACGCCGTAGCCGACCGGATACGAGACGTCGTTCGCCACCTTGCGGGCGTCGTCGATGGAATCGACGCTCGCTGCCACGACCTTCGCGCCGAGCGCGTCGAGCTCGGCCTTGTGTTCCCCGTAACCGGCCAACTGCCGGCGGCAGAAGGGTCACCAATGGCCGCGGTAGAACAGGATGATGCGGTACTTGGCGTCGAGACCCTCGGGCAGGTCGAGCGTCCCGCCGCCGACCAGATTGATTTTCAGCTTGGGAAACGTATCGCCGGCATTGAGCTTGTCCGCCATGACCTGGCCTCCTGTTTCATAATCACGATCGCGCTGTTGAAGGTTTGCGCCGGGTCGAGCTTGCCGCGTTCGCGCCGAGCGCCGTCCCGGCGCCGGCGAAGTCGTTGATCCGCAGCTCGTCGCGCAGATCCTCGCTCTGCTCCGCCTTCCACTCTTCGAGCGGTGTACCGGTCGCGTCGGCCACCCGGTCGATCGCGTTGAACAGCCCGGCGACCCCGGCCGCATCGACCAGCGCCGCCGCGCCCATCTTCTCCAGGACGGCCGACCGCGCGCGGGCGAGCCGGGCGTCGTCCTCGCCGAGCACCGCTTCGCCGAACGCGATCAGGAGATCGCCGTGGGCAACCCCCGTGTCGCCTGCGCCGGTGCCGTCGGTCACCGCCTTCAACTCGAACCTCTCGCCGGAATGTTTGCTGCTCGCACGGAGCAGTAATGCGTGGCTCGTGGTTCAATAGGTACACTGGTTGATGGCCGAGATGCGTCCCGCCAGCAGCTCGATCTGCGCGTGCGTGATCGCCCGATACTCCTTGGAGAAGTCCCGCATCGCCGGACCGGGCAGGTACTGGGCGGCGACCACGGCGAAGAAGCTGCGCGCCTCGTCCGGCGCCAGCGTGAGCGCGCGGCGGATATTCGACGGCAGGCCGACGAAATAATCGGCCTCGTTGGGTCCGTGCTCGTCCCAGCCGATGGTGGGGACCCAGGCGTCGGTCTGCCGGGCTTGCGCCGGCCGGTAGCGCGACGGCGCGCCGGCCTGGGGCGCGGGGAGCGGCTGCGGCGCCATGCCGAGACCGCGCGCGAACGTGTCGATTGCGGTGACGTGCGCGAGGATGCTGACGATCTCCACGTACTCGCCGTCGGCGATGCCGCTCGCGCGCATGGCCTCGTACCAGCTTTGCGTCAGCCGGCCGGGATCGGAGACGACGCGGTGGATCGCCTCGACCCAGTTCTCCGGCAATTCGCCGCGGCTGTCGTGCCGGCCGTCGATCGCATAGGGCGAAAGCGCCGCCTTGCGCCGCCGGCACAGCTCGCATCCCGGCGCATGCCGCGTCTCCGCGGCCACCGCGATGCGGGCGCGCCCGTCGAGCCAGGTTCCCGGATTACCGAGCCGCTCCCAGGCCTGCTGATGCGCGGCGGTCAGGTCTCCACGCACCGCGACCGGCGCCGTATCGTAGGAAAGTGTCCGCATGGGCTCGGTTTTCCATCCGTCGGCGAAGGGTGACGGCCGTCAGCGTAGCGGGCGTCGCGCGGTCGTCAATCGCCGCCGGGATCACGTCCCCGCGACGTGGCGTGGCGATCGGCACGACACGAGATGGCGGAAAAGAGTGGGAGTCGAACCCACCAGAGACGTCTGACGCCTCTCACCGGATTTGAAGTCCGGGCGCCCCACCGGGGTGCGTTTCTTTTCCGGTCTTGCCCTCGCCGAACGCGACGCCGGCGGAGCGCAGCACCTGATGGGCGTCGCCGACCCGGCGGGTGAACTTGATGCGATCAAAGAACTCGAGCACCTCGATCGTCAAGTTGCGGCCGATGCCCGCGCGGTCGCGGAATGCGGCGGCGGTCACCAGGCGGTTGTTGCTCGTCTGCGCCAAGGTTTCGGCAATCTCGCCGAGCCGGCGCAGGGCGGAGGGTTGAAAGAACCGGCTCTTGCCCAGCCTGACCACCAGCCCATGGCGCGCGGCGCGCCCCAGCAGGGCTTCGACCTTGCGCACATCCCCGCCGATCGCCTCGGCGATGTCCTGCACCGGCGGCGGGCGCAGCGCATTCTCCTCCAGCAGCGGGGCGATTTTCGCCCATAGCTGCGCATCGGCGGCGTCGAGCCGCGGCTGGTGCGACGACAGCCGGATGCCGGTGGCCTCCTTGACGATCGACCCGTCCCGCGCGAGTTCCGTCACGATCGCGCTGACGGCGGCGCGCGGCAGCCGCAGCTCGCGGCCGGACAGGAGCGTCTCTTCCGACGGGCCGACCGCGGCGGGCATGCGCCGATGCCAGCCAGCGAGCGCCTCGAGCGCGGTCGTCTTCAGCCTGTCCCATTGCGCTCGCGTAAATCCGCAGAGACCGAGCTCTGTCGCCACGGTCACGACGGCGGCGCGTTCGAACAGCGCGGCTGCTTCGTCCGGTCGCAGGTTCCGATTGGCGGCAAAGCGCGACAGGTTCAGCCCGTTGCGGGCCGCATCGAGCAGCGCGGCGAGCGCTTGATCGTCGGCGTCCTGCTCCATCGCCTTGATGTGGGCCAGCCGGGCCGGCTTGGCGCGGCCGCGCGCCGGGGTGAAAATGTCGATCGCCCGCCCGCCGCCGATGGTGCGCTGGGCCGATTGATCGCGCACGATCAGTCCATCGCCGCGCACGGCGCCGATCGGCCGCTCGAGGACCAGCTGAACCAGGCCCGACTCGCCGGGAGGAATGCTCGGCCCTTCCAGCACGGCGACGCGGCCGGTCACGTCGGCGGCGCCCAGGTGCACGTGCACCGGCGTCCAGTGGGCGAGGGGGCGCTGCTCGCTGTCGAGCACGCGCAGCCGGGCGTCGACCTTTGACACTGCGTCCGGCGCATCGGTGCTCACGGTCCAGTCGCCGCGCGAGATCGGATTATTCTTGAGATCGGCACCGGCGAGATTGAGCGCGCACCTTTGACCGGCCCGGCCGGTGTCCGACTGGATATTCTGTGCCCGGATAGCCCGCACCCTGACCGCAAGGTCCGCCAGCAGCGCCCTGACCTGATCGCCCACGCCGATCGATCCCGACACGACGGTGCCGGTGACCACGACGCCGGCGCCGGCGACGTTGAAGCATCGATCGACCGCCAGCCGGAAATGGCCGCCGTTTGCGCGCAACCGTCGGCGGCTTGCCGCGTCGAGGAGATGCGCCTTCAGCTGCGCGATGCCGGCCCCGGTGATCGCCGAAACCGGAAAGATCGGCGCGTCCGCCAGGATCGTTCCGGCGGTGAGGACCGCGATCTCCTCTCCGACCTCGGCGACACGCGCGGCGGCGACGCGATCGACCTTGGTCAGGGCGACGGCCCCGGCGCTCACGCCGAGCAGGTCGACGATGGCCAGATGCTCGCGGCTCTGCGGCATGGGGCCGTCGTCGGCGGCGACGATGAACAGGACGAAATCGATGCCGGCGACGCCGCACAGCATGTTGCGGATGAAGCGCTCGTGTCCGGGAACGTCGACGAAGCCGATGCTCTGACCCGATTCGACCGGCAGGTAGGCGAAGCCCAGGTCGATCGTCATGCCGCGCCGCTTCTCCTCGGGCAGCCGGTCGGTGTCGACGCCGGTGAGCGCCTTGACCAGCAGCGTCTTGCCGTGATCGACGTGGCCGGCGGTGGCAATGATCATGTCGCGGGCGGGTCGGGCAATGCCAGCTGCGACAGCTGGGCGGTCAACAGGGTTTCATCGTCGAGGCAGCGCAGGTCGAGGATGAACGCTCCGCGCTCGATTCGTCCAATCACCGGAACCGGCAGGGTCCGGAAGGCTTGCGTCAAATCCTTGAGCGCCGTCCCCGTGCCGCGCCGTCCGGTCGCCGGCCTGATCGCGAGCCCGGCGCTGGCGATCTGTTGCGTCGCCAGCGCTCCGCTGCCGATCTCGCTGCTGCAGTCGACGACCTTGACGGCGGCGACGCCGCCAAGCCGCGCCGCAAACGCCGGATGCAGCCTTTGCGCCATCCTGCGGATCTCGGCCAACGGCCGGGCCAGCGCGCGGAGCGCCGGAAGCCGGTCGAT
>DASPZC010000468.1:0-13433 GCA_035636455.1 Xanthobacteraceae bacterium | reverse complement strand
GAGAGCGCGTTCTACGGCGCCATGGACGGCGCCTCGAAATTCGTGCGCGGCGACGCCATCGCCGGCCTGCTCGTGGTATTTATCAATATCATAGGCGGGATGATCATCGGCGTCGTCCAGCAGGGCATGGCGTTCGCCGAGGCGGCGCGCACCTACACGCTGCTCACCGTGGGCGACGGCCTAGTCACGCAGGTGCCGGCGCTGATCGTCTCGACCGCGGCGGGCCTCCTGGTGTCGAAGGCGGGCGTTTCCGGGGCCGCCGACCAGGCGCTGCTCAAGCAGATGTCCGGCTACCCCAAGGCGCTCGGCATGTCGGCGGCCGTGATGCTGGTGATGGCGCTGCTGCCCGGCATTCCGATGGTGCCGTTCGTGCTGCTCGGCGGCGGCGCCGGCGCGCTCGCCTATGCGATCGAGAAACGCACGCGGACCGAAGCGGCCGCGGCGGCCAAGCAGGCCGAAGCCGACGTCAAGGCGGCGGCGCCGACCGAAGAGCCGATCGCCGCCGCGCTCAAGATCGACGACCTCAAGATCGAGCTCGGCTATGCGCTGCTGCCGCTGGTCAACGCGCCGGACGGCTCCGATCGTTTGACCGAGCAGATCAAGGCGCTGCGCCGCTCGCTCGCCGCCGAGATGGGGTTCGTCATGCCGGCGGTGCGCATCCTCGACAACGTCCAGCTCGAGGCCAACAGCTACGTGATCAAGGTCAAGGAGGTGGAGGCCGGCACCGGCAAGGTCTGGCCCGGCCAGTACATGGTCATGGACCCGAACGGCGGCCAGGTGTCGCTGCCCGGCATGCACACCATCGAGCCCACCTTCGGGCTGCCGGCCACCTGGCTCGACGCCATGCTCAAGGAGGAAGCGGCGATCAAGGGCTACACCGTGGTCGACGCGGCGACCGTGCTGTCGACCCATCTCACCGAGGTGCTCAAGGCCAACATGTCCGAGCTCCTCTCCTATGCGGAGGTGCAGAAACTCCTCAAGGAGCTGCCCAAGGAGCAGGGCGAGTTGATCAAGGACATCGTGCCGAGCCAGATCACCGCGTCGGGCATCCAGCGCGTGCTGCAGATGCTGCTCGCCGAGCGCATCTCGATCCGCGACCTCGGCACCATCCTTGAAGGCATCGCCGACGCGCTCGCCTTCACCCGCAGCCCCGCCATGCTGGTCGAGCATGTGCGGGCGCGGCTGGCGCGCCAGATCTGCGCCCAGCACGCCGCGCCCGGCGGCTACCTGCCGCTGATCGCGCTCTCGGCCAAATGGGAGCAGGCCTTCGCCGAGTCGATCGTCGGCCAGGGCGAGGAGCGCAACCTCGCCATGCAGCCCTCGAAGCTCTCCGAGTTCATCGGCCTGGTGCGCGAGCGGTTCGAGCAGGCGGCGCGCGACGGCGAGGCCCCGGTGCTGGTCACCTCCCCGGGCATCCGGCCATTCGTGCGCGGCATCGTCGAGCGCTTCCGCGCGCAGACCTCGGTGCTCTCGCAGGCGGAAATCCACCCCCGGGCGCGGCTCAAGACCGTCGGCAGCGTCTCCTGAGGCCAGGCCAACTGCCTCAGTTTTCAGTGGTTTTTATTCGGACGGTGGAACCGGGAGCCCGCTGCTGCGTTGGGGCGTAGCGCTGTTCGCGTCCAGTCCAAGGGGGTCGGGGAAAGCGGGAGCGTAAATCGTCGAAATTAACCCTGCGACCCTTTGAACCTTTTTTCGGGTCGCGGCGACGAATAGACGAGACCGGGAGACCCCCATGAACCACTCGCTCGTCACCGCCGACCGCGCCACCCACCTCAAGATCGTGGCCGTGGCTCTCGTTGCCGCCATCGCCGTGGTGGCCGTCGGCATTGCGGCCCGGGTCTCCGACATGGACGCCCAGACCGCCCGGATTTCGACCGACGGCCCCGTGATGAAGGCTGGAAAGCCCGCCACCTTCACCAAGACCGACGGCTCGACCATTCGCTAAGTGACCTCCCCAAGCCCCCCTTTCGCGCCCCGAGCCCCGGGGCGTTTTTTTATCCCTCCCCTGAAAGGGGAGGGCGACCGCCGAAGGCGGTCGGGTGGGGTTCTCTCTCCACGCTGCGCGCTTGCCGAAAGACCCCACCCGGCTCGCTGCGCTCGCCACCCTCCCCGCTTCGCGGTGAGGGATAAGTCTACGGAGACGGCGCGGCAAAGCTCGGCGGCGTTGCCTGCAGGAGCTTGCCGGAATAAAGCACCGGGCCGGTCGGCTGGCCGGTGGGCGAGCCGCCTTCCGGCTCGAGCGAGACCGCGTAGGTCGCCCGGTTGATGGTCACCGCGTCATAGTTCGCGAGTTGGGGCCGCTGGGTGAACTCCTCGCCGCCGATCAGCCCGAGCGAGCGCGGTGCCGCGAACCTGTCGGAGACGAGCCACAGCTCGTAGCTCTTGCCGGTCTGGCGCTCGGCGCCGACGGTGCGCACGGTGAGCGTGCGGCGGTCGAGATCGAAGGTCAGCAGGAAGGCCGGCGACGCCGCGTCGCGCTGCAGCACGGCGACGTACTGGGCGGGCTTGGGCGAGGGAACCTCCTTGATCACTTCGACGGTCCGCTCGATCACCCGCGGCTTGAGCGGATCGGGCATCAGCTCGGGCTTGACCTCGCGGATCACCACCAGACCGGCGAACGCGGCCGCCAGCGCGGCGGTCGCCGCTGCGATGCCGCGCCAGCGCTTGAACCGCCGGGTCAGATCGATGACCTCGGCACCGGACGCGGGCGGCGCGTAAGCCGGCACCGGCACGGCCGGCGGTGCCTCGGCCGGCGGCTCGATCGTCGGCGCGACCGCGGCAGGAGCGACCGCGTCAGGAGCGGCCTCCGCGGGAGCGGTCGGATCGGGTGCCGGCGCCTCCTCGGCTGGCGGCTCGGCGCCCGACATCCGCGCCTTGATCCGCTCGAGGATGTGGGGCGGCGGCTCGACCGGCGCGACCAGCACGTTCAACTCGCCCAGCCGCCGCTCCCACGCGCGCACGGTCGCGGCAAAGCCCGGGTCGGACGACATCATCCGCTGCGCCTGGCCGCGCTCGTCGGCATCGAGCGTGCCGAGCACGTATTCGGCGGCGAGCACTTCCTTGTCGGGGTTCTCGTTCATGCGCCGAGGCACTCCCGGATCTGCAGCAGGCTGCGCCGCAGCCAGGTCTTCACCGTATTGACCGGGGTCTCGAACCTCTCCGCCAAGTGTTCACGGCTCCAGCCGCTGTAATAGGCGAGCAGCACCAGGCGCCGCCGTTCCTCTTCGAGATCGCCGAGGCAGGCGAGCAGGCGGCGCAACTCGTCGGTCATCTCGTGCCGGGCGAGCGGGCTCGGTTCGTCCGACGCCGCCTCCATGGCTTGCGCCTCCTCCTCGATCGAGGATTCGCCCTTCTTGCGCACCACATCGAGCGCGCGGTTGCGGGCGATCGCCACCATCCAGGTGATCGGGGTGGCGAGTTTCGGATCGAAGTCGCCGGCGCTGCGCCACACGCGCAGATAGGTGTCCTGCATCACCTCATCGGCGAGATCGCTTCGACGCAAGATACGCAGCACGACGCCGTAGAGTTTCGCCCGGGTGGCGGCATAGAGCCGATCGAACGCGGCTTCATCGCCCTTTGCGACGGCGGCGAGCAGGGACACGAGATCCCCCGTGCTCAGCATCTCGGATTGCGCCCCCGCCATTTCCGACCCCCCGACCGGCGCCGGCAAAAGCCGGCGTCCGACACATTAGCGAGCCCTGATCGGCTGGCGGTGAAAATGATGCACGCGCAGCCGATGGCTCGCCCGCATTATCGCCATGCCGGGCCGCCCGCGTCGAGAGGAGTCGGAAAGGTCGAGCGACGGTCGTCCCGGACGCGGTGCAGCGTGCAGCGGTGCACCGCAGATCCGGGACCCAGCTTGCTATTGAAGATTCTGGACCCCGGGTCTGCAGGGCACCGCTTCGCGCTGCGCTGCGCCCGGGGAACGCGCTTCAGGCGCCGATGCCGTCGCGGTGGCGGAAGAGGCCGATGCGGTCGAGCTCGGCCTGCTCGCGCGCATTGTCGTTGGCTTTTTCGCGCATCTGGTCGCGCTCGTCGAGCAGCTCGACCTTCTTCAGCTCCTCGAACGCCTCGCCGAGCGCAGCGCGCGCGTCGTCCAGCTGCCCCTTCAGATCGCCGGCCGAGCGCTTGAGGTTGTCGCGCCGCGTCAGCGCCGCCTTGGCATAGGTCGGGTAGGCGAAGTGGGCCGGATCGTGAATGCCGGCGCGCTCCTGCTCGGCCAGGATCTCGCGGTCGAGATCGGCGGCCATGCGATCGAACTCGGCGATCATGCCTTCGATCTGCGCAACCTTGCGCCGCTTCTCGTCGACCTGGAACTTCTTCAGGCGAATGAGCGTCTCACGCGACTTCATCGACCCACACTCCCCGACGCCCGGCACGGCTGCCCGGCCCGCACGAAACTCGCCGTTGATACAACCACACCGTCTGGCACGACATGGTCTGGCACCGGTCCGATCCTGGCATGACACCGTTAGTTTTCGGTTTCCACGACCCGGAGGATTTGCTCGAGCCAGGCATATCCGTCCGCCAGGCTGGTCGCCTCTTCCTTGCCCTGGGCAAGGAAGCGCTCGAGCGGCTGGTGCAGCCGGATCGCCGCGTCGACCTCGGCGCTCGAGCCCGTCCGATAGGCGCCGAGCCGGATCAATTCCTCCATGTCCGCGTAGGTCGCCATCATCTGGCGGGCGCGGTTGATCGTGGCGAGGTGGGCCGGATCCGCCGAGCGCGGCATGGTGCGCGACACGGACTTGAGGATGTTGATCGCCGGATAGCGGCCGCGCTCGGCGATCGAGCGCTCCATCACGATGTGGCCGTCCAGCGTGCTGCGCACCGCATCGGCGACCGGCTCGTTGTGGTCGTCGCCGTCGACCAGAACGGTGAAGATGCCGGTGATGGTCCCTTGCTCCTGGCCGGGCCCTGCACGTTCGAGCAGCCGCGGCAACTCGGTGAACACAGTCGGCGTATAGCCCTTGGCGGTGGGCGGCTCGCCGGCCGAGAGCCCGATCTCGCGCTGCGCCATGGCAAAGCGCGTCACCGAATCCATCAGCACCAGCACGTCCCTGCCCTCGTCGCGGAAATATTCGGCGATCGCGAGCGTCAGATGGGCCGCCTGGCGGCGCATCAGGGCCGGCTCGTCCGAGGTCGACACCACCACGACCGAGCGCTTCAGGCCTTCCTCCCCGAGATCGTCCTGCAGGAACTCCTGCACCTCGCGCCCGCGCTCCCCGACGAGCCCGATTACCGACACGTCGGCGACGACGTTGCGCGCCAGCATGGAGAGCAGCACCGACTTGCCCACGCCCGATCCGGCGAAAATGCCCATGCGCTGCCCGCGGCAGCAGGTGATGAAGGCGTTGAGCGCGCGCACGCCGAGATCGAGCGGCGCGCCCACCCGCCGGCGCGAATGGGCGGGCGGCGGGGTGTTGCGGAACGGACAGGGCGACGGCCCGGCGGGCAGCGGCCCCTTGCCGTCGATCGGCTCGCCCATCGCGTTGACGACCCGGCCGAGCCAGCCGGCGCTGGGGCGCACGGCGCCGGCGACCGACGTGACGATGGCGCGGCAGCCGCGCCGCACCCCTTCGAGCGCCGCGAACGGCATGAGGAGCGCGTTGGCCCCGGTGAAGCCGACCACCTCGCAGGCGATGGGCGGCCCCTGCCCGGTCTCGATCCTGACCCGCGCGCCGACCGACATGGCGTGGATCGGCCCGGCGACCTCGACCATGAGGCCGCGCACGCCGACGACGCGGCCATAGACCTCGACCCCGTCCAGCTCGGAAATCTGCTCGGCCAAAGCCTTCATGCTAAACTCCTGACTAAACCCTTGCCGCGGGAGGGTTCTTAACCCGGCATTTACCCGCTTCGTTAATCATTGAAGCTCGGTCCTTGGGGCCGGCACAGGTCTCGCCCGGCCAGGACGGAGGGGCGAGCACCGGGAATCGGCTCCGGCCGGTTCTTAACGTGACGCATGAACCGGAACGTGGCGAAAAAACCGATCACGCACAACATTTTACGGCGATTCGTGGCGAGTCGCCCAGAGAATGCTTGCGCAGAGGAATCAGGTTTTGTTAACCATTCCCCGGTAGCGTGCCGAATCAAAGTGTCCCAAGGCGTTAATCGGGGCCGCCGCTA
The DNA here is from genome assembly GCA_035636455.1 of Xanthobacteraceae bacterium. Taxonomy (GTDB): domain Bacteria; phylum Pseudomonadota; class Alphaproteobacteria; order Rhizobiales; family Xanthobacteraceae; genus AP-16. The sequence goes on along the minus strand of DASPZC010000468.1, from coordinate 7,307 downwards.
CGGCGTGCCGACCTGAGCCCCACGCGGCGAGGAAGGGGACTGGCATGCGCGTCTTGCTGATCGAGGACGATAGCGCCACGGCGCAATCCATTGAGCTGATGCTCAAATCCGAGAGCTTCAACGTCTACACCACCGACCTGGGCGAAGAAGGCGTCGATCTCGGCAAGCTCTACGACTACGACATCATCCTGCTCGACCTGAACCTGCCCGACATGTCGGGCTTCGAGGTCCTGCGCTCGCTGCGGGTCTCCAAGGTCAAGACGCCGATCCTGATCCTCTCCGGGCTCGCCGGCATCGAGGACAAGGTCAAGGGCCTCGGCTTCGGCGCCGACGACTACATGACCAAGCCGTTCCACAAGGACGAGCTGGTGGCGCGCATCCACGCCATCGTGCGCCGGTCCAAGGGCCACGCCCAGTCGGTCATCCAGACCGGCGATCTCGTCGTCAACCTCGATACCAAGACCGTCGAGGTCAGCGCCCAGCGCGTGCATCTGACCGGCAAGGAATATCAGATGCTGGAGCTGCTCAGCCTGCGCAAGGGCACCACGCTGACCAAGGAAATGTTCCTCAACCACCTCTACGGCGGCATGGACGAGCCGGAGCTGAAGATCATCGACGTGTTCATCTGCAAGCTGCGCAAGAAGCTCGCCAACGCCTCGAGCGGCAAGAACTACATCGAGACCGTGTGGGGCCGCGGCTACGTGCTGCGCGAGCCGGTCGAGGACGAGGCGCGCATCCCGGCGTAAAGCCGCGCGCGAGCCTACGCGAAATTCAAAACCCCGCCGCGCGGCGGGGTTTTTGTTTTGGACGACAATCCCTCCCATGAACGGGATTGATCACCCCGCGCCCGCGAGGGTGGCGACGCGCGGGGCCGCGTCGGCAGCAAGCTTCCCGGGCAGCGCGGCCTTGCCGGCGGCGTGGTTGGGCGCATAGAGGCCGCGCCGGTCGGGCATCGGCTTGAACGCCTCGGTGAGGCCGACCACCGTCTCGGCGGCGCCGAGCACCAGGTAGCCGTCGGGCGCCAGCACGCCGCCGATGCGGCCGAGCACCCCGATCTTGGTTTCCTGGTCGAAATAGATCAGCACGTTGCGGCAGAACACCAGGTCGAACGCGCCGAGATGCGCGAACTCCGCCAGCAGGTTGAGCGGCCGGTATTGCACCATGGCGCGGATGTCGGTGGACAGCTGCCACATCTCGCCCACCTGAGCGAAGTTCTTGACCAGCATCTGGATCGGCAGCCCGCGCTGCACTTCGAACTGGCTGTAGAGCCCGGCTTTCGCCCGCTCCAGCACCTCGATCGACAGGTCCGTGCCGACGATGTCGACGCGCCAGCCGGCGAGCCTGTCCTTCATCTCCTTCACGCACATGGCGAGCGAATAGGGCTCCTGGCCGGTGGCGGCGGCCGCGCACCAGATGCGGATGCGCCGCTCGCGGCCGCGCGCGGCGATGAGCGCGGGCATGATGGTGTCGCGGAAATGATCGAACGGGATCTTGTCGCGGAAGAAGAACGACTCGTTGGTCATCATCGCCTCGACCACGTCGATGGCGAGACGATCGGTGCCGTTCCTGAGCTTCTGCACCAGCTCCGCGAGGCCGGCGAGACCGGCCTTGCGCACCAGCGGCTGCAGCCGGCTCTCGACCAGGTATTGCTTGTCGCCGGACAGAACGAGGCCGGAGCGTTCCTTGAGCAGTCTGCACAGGAAATCGTAGTCGAGGGGATTCACGTGCGCTCCCCCACGAACAGGCGCACGAGCTTGGGCGCAATCTGGTTGAGCGGCAGCACGGCGGAACAGGCGCCCGCAAGGGCGGCCGAGCCGGGCATGCCCCACACCACGCTGGTCGCCTCGTCCTGGGCGATCACGCTGCCGCCGGCCCCGACGATGTCGAGCGCGCCGTCGGTGCCGTCGGTGCCCATGCCGGTGAGGACCACCGCCAAGGCGGCGCCGCCCCACACCCGCGCCGCCGAGGCGAACAGCGGATCGACCGCGGGCCGGCAGAAATTGATTGGCGGCCCGTCATCGAGCGCGATGACCGGCGCCCCGTCGCGCCCGGCGACCCGCATGTGGCGCCCGCCCGGCGCCACGTAGATGGTGCGGGGCACGATCGCCTCGCCGTGGACGGCTTCGCGCGCGGGCCGTCCGCTCGCCCGCGCCAGATGCTCGGAGAGGATAGTGGTGAAAGTCGGCGGCATGTGCTGGGTGATCAACACCGGAACGTGGTCCGTGACCGGCCGGATGCGCGCGATCAGCATGGAGAGCGCCTGCGGACCGCCGGTCGACGAGCCGATCAGCAGGACGCGCGGCACGACCGGAGAGAACGGGCGCAACCGGATCGGCTGGCCGGCAAGCGCCAGCACCGCGGCGGGGGGCCGATCGCCCGCTACGCCCGCCGGACGCGATCCGCGCGTCAGGTCGGGCGCGCTCGCAGGCGTCGGTGCGCTCAGCCCTTTGCGGCGCCCGCCGAGCTGGCGGATTTTCTCGATCAGCTCGCGGCGGAACTCGGGCGAGGTGGTGACCCCGCGGTTGCTCTCGGGCTTGGGGACATAGTCGGCGGCGCCGAGCGAGAGCGCGCGCAGGCTGATCTCGGCGTTCCGGCGCGTGAGCGTCGAGGCCATGATGACGACGAGGTCGCGCTTCTTCTCGAGCAGGAGCGGAAGCGCCGAAATGCCGTCGAGCTCCGGCATATCCACGTCGAGGACGACGACGTCCGGATTGGCCCGCTCGACCTGCGCGACCGCGTCGCGGCCGGTGCGCAGGGATGCGGCAAGCTCGAGCCCCGGCTCCTCCTCGATCCAGCGGGAAACCAGGCCGCGCACGACCACCGCGTCGTCGACCACCATGACGCGGATCGAGGCCTGGCCTCCGGCGGAAACGGCAGGCGCGACAGTGGCGACGACGCTCATCACGCGGTACTCGGAAAGACGCTACGCAACAACGAAACGCGGCAGGCGGCAGGACTCTAGATCAGGCCCACTTCCTGGAACTTGGCCTCGACGATTTCCTTGTCGAACGGCTTCATGATGTACTCGTTGGCGCCGGCGTGCAGCGCGCGGGCGATGTGCACGACATCGTTCTCGGTCGTGCAGAACACCACCTTGGGGTGGTCACCCCCGGGCAGTCGCCGCAGCGCCTTGAGGAACTCGTAGCCGTCCATCACCGGCATGTTCCAGTCGAGCAGCACCGCGTCCGGCAGCTCGCGCTGGCAATGCGCCAATGCCTGCTGGCCGTCCTCGGCCTCGCTGATCTGAAAATCGAGCCCTTCGAGAATGCGCCGGGCTACCTTGCGGATGACGCTCGAATCGTCAACGACCAGACAGGTCTTCATGGCGGTCTCACTCGTTTGCTCGGCCCACGGCGTGCGCGGCCGAATGCTCAATCCTCGCCTCGACGACCCGAACGCCTCACGCGGCGACCGGATCGGCAGTCATGTCCAGCACGCGGTCGACGTCGAGGATGACCATCAGTTGCCCGTCGAGCCGGTGCACGCCGGCCGAGATCCGCGCCAGGTTGGCGTCGAGATTGACCGGATTGGCCTCGCGCGCGTCGTCGGCGAGCTTCATCACCTCGCCCACGGAATCGATCAGCAAGCCGTACGACTCGCCCTTGAGCTCGATGCCGACCGCCATCGCCGGGCGGCCGTCGGTGCGCGGCGGAATGCCGAGACGGCGGCGCAGGTCGACCGCCGTGACGATGCGGCCGCGCAGGTTGAGCACGCCGGCGATTTCCGGCGGCGCGAGCGGCACGCGCGTCAGTCGGTCCGGCATGAACACGTCCTGCACCCGCGAGATCGGCAGCCCGAACAGCTGGCCGTCGATGATCACCGTCACGTACTCGATCACGGTCTCGCCGATATTGTCGTTGCTGGCGGCCATCGGTGCCCTCACGCCGCCTCGACCCACTCGACGGTCGATTCCTTGAGCGCCGCGATCAGGCCCTGGCGGTCGAACTTGGCGACGAAGTCGTGGAACCCGGCTTGGCGCCCGCGCTCGATCGTCGCCGGCGACGTGATGGCGGAGAGCGCGATGATCGGCACCTGCGCGGTGCGTGCGTCGCCGCGCACCGCTTCGGCGAACTCGAACCCGTTCATGCCGGGCATCTCGATGTCGGAGATGATCACGTCGAAGCGCTGGCCCCTCTTCAACAGGGCGAGCGCCTCGTCGGCGGCCGATGCGGTGGTCACGTCGTAGCCGGCGGCCTTGAGCACCGGCGCCAGCATGTTGCGGAAGAAGCTCGAGTCGTCGACCAGCAGCAGGCTGCGGGTGAGCGCCTCGCCGCCCATCTGATCGCGCCGAAACCAGTCGGCGAAAGCGAGCGGCAGGAAATGGCCGACGTCGATGATCTCGGTGGCCTGGCCCTTGACGATGGCCGAGCCGAGGATGCCGTCCACGTGGCTTGCGACCTCGATGTCGAGCTTGTCCTCGACGATGTCGACGATCTCGTCGACCGCGAGCCCCATCGAGCGCCCGGAATCCGAGAACACCAGCAGCGGCTGGGTGCCCTCGCTGCGGATGCGCACCTGCTCGGTCACCCGCACCAGCGGCATCAGGTGACCGCGGTACTGCACCAGGTGCCGGCCGTTCGACAGCTCGATCTTCCGGCAATCGACCTCTTCGAGGCGCGTGACGAGCGCGAGCGGCACCGCCTTGAGCTCGGGCGAGCCGGCGCGGAACACCAGCAGCGACATCGTCTTGGCCGCCGCCGCGCGCGCCTCGGTCTCCTCTTCGATCGCCTCGGTCGAGGTCCCGATCGCCTGCGCGATACCGTTCGGGTCGATGATCATGATCACCGCGCCGTCGCCCAGGATCGTGTTGCCGGAGAACATGGCGATGTGGCGCAGCCTGGTCGACATCGGCTTCACCACGATCTCCTCGGTGTGGAACACGCCGTCGACCACGATGCCGAAGGTCTGGCTGCCGACCTGCGTCACCACGATGAAGCCGTCCTCGGGCTCGCCGGCGCCCGCCGCATCCATGCGCAGGAGCTTCTTGAGATGGACGAGCGGCAGGAGCTTGTTGCGCAGCCGCAGGACCGGCGTGTCCTTGATCCGCTCGATGCGATGCTCGGAATTGGTCTGGGCGCGCACCAGCTCGACCACCGAGAGCTGCGGAATGGCGAAGCGGTCGCCGCCGGCCTCGACGATCAGGGCCGACACGATCGCCAGGGTCAGCGGGATCTTGATGGTGAAGCTCGACCCGGCGCCGGCCGCCGATTTCACGTCGATGGTGCCGCCGATCTGGTCGATGTTGGTGCGCACCACGTCCATGCCGACGCCGCGCCCGGACACGCTCGTCACCTGGGCGGCGGTGGAGAAGCCGGGCGCGAAGATGAATTTGTGCACCTGCGCCTCGGTCATCTTCTCGATATCGGCCTCGGATGCGAGCCCGTTGGCGATCGCCTTCGCCTTGATCCCTTCGGTGTCGAGGCCGCGCCCGTTGTCGGCGATCTGGATGATGATGTGCCCGCCTTCGTGATAGGCGGAGAGACGGACAGTTCCCTTTTCCGGCTTGCCGGCGAGGCGGCGCTGCTCGGGCGTCTCCAGCCCGTGGTCCGCCGAGTTGCGCACCATGTGGGTGAGCGGATCCTTGATGAGGTCGAGCACCTGGCGGTCGAGCTCGGTGTCGGCGCCGTGCATTTCCAGCTCGATCTCCTTGCCGAGCTCGGTGGCGAGGTCGCGCACCACCCGCGGCAGCTTCTGCCACGCATTGCCGATCGGCTGCATCCGCGTCTTCATGACGCCTTCCTGCAACTCGGCCGTGACGTTGGAGAGGCGCTGCAGCGGCACTTTGAACTCGGACTCCTCGTGCCGGCGCACGATCTCGAGAAGCTGGTTGCGGGTGAGCACCAGCTCCGACACCATGGTCATCAGTTTTTCGAGCGTCTCGACGTTCACCCGAAGCGACTGGCTCGCCACCTTGGCCTCGTCGTCCTTCTCACGCGCCTTGGCGGCATCGCTCGCGGCCTCGCGCCGGGGCGCGGGCTTCGGCGGCGCGGCGGCTTCCGGGCCGGGCGTCTCGCGGAAGGCGCGCTCCAGCTCGTCGAGCGAAACCTCGCCCGGCCGCAGCGGCCGCTCCAGCACCTGGTAGACCAGCGAGCCCGTCGCGACGGACGGCCTCGCCGGCTCGGCGGGCGGCGAACCTTCCATCACCATGTGCTCGAGCTGATCGATCAGGTCGCGGTCGGAGCCCGCCAGCTCCTGCTGGTTCTGCTCGAGATCGCCGAGGATTTCCTTGATGCGGTCGATGGTGGACAGCACCAGCGTGACGGCGTCGCCGGTCACCGGCATGCCGTCGCGGAACTTGCCCATGAGGGTCTCGGCGGCGTGCGCAAGCGCCTCCAGGCGCGGCAGGCCAAGGAAGCCGCACGTCCCCTTGATGGTGTGGACGAGGCGAAAAATGTTGTCGAGGATTTTGGCGTTGTTCGGATCCTGCTCGAAGCGCACGAGCTCGACGTCGACCACGTCGAGGCTCTCGTTCGTCTCGGTCAGGAACTCGCGCAGCAAGTCGTCCATGGGGGGCCTTTGCGCCGTGAACGAGGCCCCGCGGGCGGCCCCCTTCCGCGCCCACAGTTTCTGGCCAAAGGGTTTAAGATTGGTTGCGCGACCGCCTCAAAACGTCCGCAAGGCGTTGAGACGGCCGGGTTTATGCCGCCTGGGCGGTCACCACGACCCGCTCGCCTTCGGGTTCGAGCGTCACGGCGAGCCCGCAGCTGCGCGCGAGCAGCCCGGTATAGAAGGGCTGGATGGCATGCGAATCGACCGCGTGCGCGCCGGGCTCGCCGGACACCAGTGCCGGAACCGTCTGCGGGACCCGGGCCTGGGGGCCGGCCGCGACGATGCGAAAGCCCATGGCCTGGCCGGTCCCGACCGGGTCGATGGTCAGCGTCCCGCCGCGCGGAATGGTCTGGCCGGCCAGCATCAGGAGGTTGAGCAGCAGCTTGACCCGGTTCTTCGGCAGCAGCTCGCGCGGCAGGTTCCACTCGAGCCGCGTCTTGCCGTCCTCGAGAAAGCCGCGCGCGACGCCCTGGGCATCGCCGAGATCGATGGCAGCCCCGGCGGAGCCCGCCGCCCCGAACGCCAGGCGGCAGAACTGCAGGCGCGCCGAGGCCTGCTGCGCGCTCTTCTTGATGAGGTCGAGCGCGAACGTCTTCATCTCCTCGTCCTTGTCCTCCTCCAGCACCTCGAGCCCGTTCACCACCGCGCCGACCGGGCTGATCAGGTCGTGGCAGACCCGCGAGCACAGCAGCGCGGCAAGGTCGAGAGCTTCGAGGGTCACGGGCATAGCGGGGTCTCCCATCGCAAGCCCATCACGG
>DASPZC010000467.1:0-2660 GCA_035636455.1 Xanthobacteraceae bacterium | reverse complement strand
CACCTGGGGCAGGAGGCGCCCGTAGACCCGGGTGAGCAGCACCAGCGAGCGGCCGCCAGCCGCCTCAATCGGCGCCAGCGGCGCCACCGGCACATTGTCGACCAGGCCGCCGTCGAACGCCGGCCGGCCGCCCACGTCCATGACCGGCATGAACGGCGGCACCCCGCCGCTCGCCATCAGCGTATCCACGAGCTCTCGCGGGTCGCTCAGGTCGCGCACGCGCACAAACTCGGCGCGGAACCCCAGCCGCCGGCCGAGGCGCGGGTGCACGGGATGCAGCAGGTGCTTCTCGAGCTGATAGGCGCCGATGCCGAGCGCGGCGCCGAGGAGCGGCGGGAGCCCGCGCGGCAGCCGCGTCACGGCGATGGCGAGATCGGTCATGTGCTGAAGGCGGGCGAGGGCAGGGGCGTCGATCACCGCGTCGATCAGGTCGCGGTACATCGGACCGACGGGGCACAGCGGCCCGCCGGCGCGCCAGCCGGCAATGTCGAAATTCTTGAGGTGCGGTCCGCATCCGGCAAGCACGCGCTTGCGCACCTCGGGTCCGATGCCGAGCAGCGAATAGAGGCACGCGAAGGCGCCCGCGCTGACGCCGACCGCGACCGCCGGCTTCAGGCCGAGCCGGTCGGCGGCTGCTTCGTAAAAGCCGCCCTGCCAGTAGCAGCGGTTGCCGCCGCCCGCGAACGCGATCGCATCGAACATGTCCAGAGCATTTTCCGGAAAAGTGGGTACCGGTTTTCCGCAGAAAATGCGACCCCGTAAGGAATCCTACGCGAGAGGGCCGGCGGTCGCGGCAGCGGACCTCGCGTCCGCGGCGGCGTTACGAGTCCACGGACGATGATTGACCGCCCAGACCCGCCAGGCATAGGCGCCCAAGGGCGTTCCTATGTGGTCGACCCGGGTGATCGAGCAATTGTCGATCATGAACGCCAGGGCCGCCTCATGCTCGACGTTCAGGGCGAGCGCCAAAGCTGCCTTGATCGGGCCGCCATGGCCGACCGACACGATGGTCCGGCCGCGAAATTTTTGCGTCAGCCGCTCGATGGCCGCCTTCACGCGTGCGGCCATGTCGTCAAAGCTTTCGCCGCCGGGGGCGCGCTCGTCCGCCGGTGCGAGCCAGAACGAGCGGCGCGGCGTGCGGCTGGCGAGAAATGCGGCGCGGTCGAGGCCCTGCCATTCGCCGAAATCCTGCTCGGCCAGGTCCGCGAGCGCGATCGGCTCGTCCAACGCGCGCGGCCCGCCGATCGCCGCCCGGATCGCTGCCGCGGTCTGCCGCGTGCGCTGGAGATTGCTGGTGACCCACACCGCATCGCGCGGCAGCTCGCTCGCCACCGCCGCAAAAATGGCGGCGTCGGTGCAGTCACAGCCGAGGTCGCGCTGGCCGTAGATGCGGCCGCCGTCGGGCACCGGGGCGTGGCGGATCCACCACCATTGGGTCGGGGTTGCGCTCATGCGCCAGGCTTTTAGAGCATTTTCCGGAAAAGTGGATACCGGTTTTCCGCAGAAAATGCGATCAACTAAAGAATCCGGAGCGCTTTCCAATCGATTGAGATTGGAATGCGCTCCGGCACGCGCTACGCCGGCGCACTGCGGCGAGGGGCTCAGCTCCCGGGCGGCGGCGCGAAGAAGCAGCGGCGAGTGCCGTCCGGCCGCTTGCAGCGCCAGAACGCGCCGTCGGGCGACGGCTGCGCCTCGTTGAACGGGACCGTTTCGGCGCCGAACAGGTGATAGCCGTCGCCCAATAGCTGCACCTGCTCGCCGGGGATGACGAAGCAATCGCCCTCGCCGCAGCACCATTCGCCGGCGCCGTTGCGATGGCCGCCGCGCGAAATCCAGCTATCGTGCGCGGAGATATCGGTGCTCACCAGCAGGAGCGTGAGGAAGACGAGCGAAAGCCGCAGACAATATCCGAACATCGGGTGGCCTCTCATTGCTGATCCCGGCACGGACTCGACCAACGACTGGAACGCGGCTCCTCCCTTTCTCCTGGCCGCCCTCACGGGTCGCCGCCGAAGCGCATCTACCTTCGGCGGCGCCTAAGCCTCTTCGAGGCTCCGGCGACTCAGTTCTCGCACCACGAGTATAGGGTGAATCGTCCGACCCAATGGTTAACGAATGGTGAATCTCCGCCGACTGTGTCCGCCGCGCCACATCCGGGACCTTGCTTCCCCCTGGTCCGGGGTGCGAGGTGGCGTCGCGCGCCAGGATCCCTGACGCGCCGCACGGGCGCTCCGGCGAAAATGGCAGCCTGTCTTGGAGTTCGGACGAAGACTCCGTTGCAACGAGGAGCCATGTTGCGATGATGCTGGCGCTACGCACGCTTTATTTCGAGGACCTTTCGGTCGGCATGACCGAGCGGCTGACGAAGACGGTGGCGTCCTCGGACGTGGTCGGGTTCGCCGAGGTCACCGGCGACCGCAATCCGATCCATCTGTCGGAGCATTTCGCCGCCAAGACGCCGTTCGGCACGCGCATCGCGCACGGCCTCTATACGGCGAGCCTGATCTCGGCGGTGCTCGGCACGCGCCTGCCCGGCCCAGGCGCCGTCTATATTTCGCAGACGCTCAATTTCCGCGCCCCGGTGAAAATCGGCGACACCGTCGATGTGACCGTCGCCGTGGCCGAGCTGATGCCGGAGAAGCAGCGGGCGCGGCTCGCCT
>DASPZC010000466.1:0-9507 GCA_035636455.1 Xanthobacteraceae bacterium | reverse complement strand
GAAGCGCCCGCCGCTGTCCTGCTTCCAGACCTCGAGCTCCGCCTCCTGCTTGAACAGCCGCACCAGGAGCGGCGATTCCTTCGGCATGTTCTTGCGCTCGAGGTCGCTCACCATCTCGTGCGACAGCGGCTTGAGCGCGCGCTCGGGAATGGATACGCCGTCGGTCTGGCATCCGGCGAGCGCAATCGCGGCGGCAACGGCCGCCGACGCCATCAGCGCGCGGACCACAGAACTAGGGAATTTCAACCCCGATGCTCCCCAACCGGCGGACGGCCCCCAAGCCGTCTTAGGCAACCGTTATGCCTAAGACTACGGCCATCGCAAGGCAAGCCGGGCGCCGTCCCCCGTTTCGACCACGCCATAGTGAACGAAAGGTAAACACCGGTCAAAGCATGCGCCCGATCGCCAGGAATTTGTCCCGGCGCTGGCGGCGAACGGCGTCCCGATCGAGCCCGGCGAGGCCCGCGAGCGCCGCCGCGACCGCCTCCCCGGCCGCCGCGATGGCGGCGGGCGGATCGCGGTGCGCGCCCCCGATCGGCTCGGGCACGATGGTGTCGATGACCCCGAACCGCACCAGGTCCTGGGCGGTGATCTTCATGCTGGTCGCCGCGTCCTGCGCCTTGGCGGTGTCGCGCCAGAGGATCGATGCGGCGCCCTCGGGCGAGATGACGCTGTAGATCGCGTGCTCCAGCATCAGCACGCGGCTGGCGGTGGCGATCGCCACCGCCCCGCCGGACCCGCCCTCGCCCAGGACCAGGGCGACGTTGGGCACGCCGAGTTCGAGGCAGGCCTGGGTCGAGCGCGCGATGGCCTCGGCCTGGCCGCGCTCCTCCGCGCCGATGCCCGGATAGGCGCCCGCGGTGTCGACGAGCGACACGACCGGAATGTCGAAGCGATCCGCCATCTCCATCAGCCGGACCGCCTTGCGGTAGCCCTCCGGGCGCGCCATGCCGAAATTGTGGCGCAGGCGGCTTTCCGTCGTCGCGCCCTTCTCGTGGCCGATGACGCAGATGCTCTCGCCGCGAAAGCGGCCGAACCCGCCGATGATCGCCTCGTCCTCGCCGTATTTGCGGTCGCCGGCAAGCGGCGTAAAGTCGGTGACCAGCGCGTTGACGTAATCGAGCCCATGCGGACGCTGCGGATGGCGCGCCACCTGCGTCTTCTGCCACGGCGTCAGCTCGGCATAGAGATCTTCGAGCGCCTGCATGGCCTTCGCGTCGATGCGGGCGATCTCTTCGCCGATCGCGACCGCGTTGCCGCTCGCCTGCATGGCGCGCAGTTCCTCGACCTTGGCTTCGAGCTCGGCGACCGGCTTTTCGAAATCGAGATAGGTACGCATCGGGCGGAAGACCGGCGGTTCGAACGGATCGAGCGGCGGCCGCCGCGCTGTCGCCGGCGCGGTGCGCCGGCGTTCTTCAATGCTAAGAACGGCCCTGGGCCGCTGGCCGGAAACTGACGCGCGAGGTGGTTGAAGTCAAGCAAACCGGATCGGTACGCGCTTCGGTCGCTATCGGTCAGCCCAAATATGAAGCGAACCCATTCTCATCAAAAAACCCAGATCGCTTCTCGCTCGATCCGAGGCCGCAAAACGGGGTGAAGACCCTCGCGTGTTCCATAGTCGACCTTCGCGCCAAGCTGTTCCTGCAACAGGAAATAAATGTCCATGAACTCATCGAATCCGAATTTGCGCGAGCGATCCTTGTCGATGAATACGTCGATCTCGGAATCAACTCGAGCTTCATCACGCGCATGCGACCCGAACAGATAGAGCGCCGCCGCGCCGCGCGCCCGGATGGCGGGCTCGGCCTCTTTCAGTTTGGCGATCACTTCGTCTCGGCGCATGGTCCCCGATTATCCCAAATGGGGTCTATTTTCCAGCTTCGGCTTGGCCCGAGCGGCGCGTCCGATTTGCACGTCCGCTCATTCCTCCGCCAGCGGATGCAGGTCGCGCACGAGGCTCTTGAGCCGCTCGGCGAGCACGTGCGTGTAGATCTGCGTGGTCGAAATGTCCGAGTGGCCGAGCAATGTCTGCACCGACCGCAGGTCCGCGCCGTTCTGCAGCAGATGGCTGGCGAAGGCGTGACGCAGCACGTGCGGGCTGACCTGCTCGGCGCGCAGGCCCGCCGCGGCGGCGAGCGTCTTCAGCTCGCGGGCGAAATGCTGGCGCGTGAGATGGCCGCGCTCGCCGAACGAGGGGAACAGATATTGCGACTCGCCGCCGCGCCCGGCCTCGCGGCGCAGCGCCAGGTACTCGCCCATGGCGCGCCGCGCCGCCTCGTTGAGCGGAACGATGCGCTCCTTGCCCCCCTTGCCGCGGATCATGAGGACGCGCTGGTCGCGCCGCGCCGCCGCGGCCGGGAGCGTGACGAGCTCGGACACGCGCAGCCCGGTGGCGTAGAGCACTTCGATGAGGCAGACGAGGCGCATCGCCCGCAGGCGCTCCGGCAGCGCGCGCGAGGCGTCCTCCGCGCCGGCGCGCGCGGCGGCGAGCAGGCGGTCGACGTCGGCGATGGTGAGCACCTTGGGCAGGGGCCGGCCGCGCCGCGGCCCCTCGATCGCGGCCGCCGGATCGTCGCCGCGATGGCCTTCGGCGTAGAGGAAGCGATGGAGCTGGCGGATCGCCGACAGCCGGCGCGCCCCCGAGGCGGACGAGAATCCTCGTGCGGCCAGCGCGCCGAGATAGGCGCGCACGTCATCGCCGCGCGCCGTCGCGACGCCGCGGCGCGCCGTGCGCAGGTGCGCGGAATAATCCTCGAGATCGCGCGCATAGGCCGCCAACGTGTTTGCGGCGGCGCCGCGCTCGGCCGCCAGCATGTCGAGATAAAGCTCGACGAGACGGCGGTCGGACGCGGCGCTTGATCGGGCCATCGCGGTATCGATTGCCGCCTCAGCGCGGCTTGGCGAACCGGTCCTGCGGCACCGTCACCGTGATCTCGCGCGGCTTGGGATCGACGAAATTGGCGAGCGCGAACATCGCGCCGTACACGAGGCCGCCCAGCAGTGCGAGAGCCACGAGAAGGCGGAACAGGCTCGGCATTGTCGAAAACCCGGCGGATGCGCGCCCCGGAGCGTCATCGATTTGAGGTAAAAATTCGATAACGCTCTGGAGTCTTGTTTGAGCATGATCTTTTCGGAAAACCGGCACCACCCGGATCAAGTCCGGGGCAGGCTTCTTCCGGATCGGGCTCTAACCATCATGTTCGCACCCAACTGGCAAGAGGCTCCGGGTCGGGTGTATAGGGGACGCCGTCGATGGGCGCGGGCGCCCATCTAGGGCATGTCTCGTTCCTTCGGAATCGGGACATGCCCTAGAAATCTTTGAGTGGCGCATGTTCTTATCGGCGAACCGGTACCCACTTCGGATCAAGTCCGGGGCAGGCTTTCGCCGGAACATGCGCTAGCGGAGACGGCGAATGCCGATGTCGCCATGCTGGACGTGAGCGCGGCCGCCAACGAGGCGGCGATCCTCGCGGCGCTTGACCGGCGCTCGATCGTGCTCGTCGGCATGATGGGGGCCGGCAAGTCGTCGGTCGGGCGGCGGCTCGCCACGCGCCTGGGCCTGGCGTTCATCGATGCGGATGCCGAGATCGAGGCGGCGGCCGGCATGACCATTCCGGAAATATTTTCCGCCCATGGCGAGGCTTATTTCCGCTCCGGCGAAGCGCGGGTGATCGCGCGCCTGCTCGAGGGCGGTCCGCAGGTGATGGCGACCGGGGGCGGCGCCTTCATGAACGAAGGCACCCGGGGGTTGATCGGCACCAAGGGCGTCTCGATCTGGCTCAGGGCCGATTACGACGTGCTGCTGCGCCGGGTGCGCCGGCGCGGCGACCGTCCGATGCTCAAGACCGCCGACCCGGCCGAGACGCTCAGGCGGCTAATGGACGAACGCGACCCGGTCTATGCGCAGGCCGACCTGACGCTTCATTCGCGCGACGCGCCGCACGACGCGATCGTCAACGAGGCCCTGGCCGGGCTTGCCGCGCATTTCGGCATCGGCATTCGGCCGGCGGCGACCGCGTGAGGTCAGGATCATGACGGCCCCGGTGCGGTCCAGCGAGCCCATCATCGTCAATGTCGGCCTCGCCCGCGGCTACGACATCGCGATCGGCCGCGGCCTGATCGCCGAGCTCGGCGCCCGCGTGGCCGCGCTGCGCCCGGGCGCCTCGGTCGCGATCGTCACCGACGACACGGTCGCGCGCCACCATCTCGCCGCCGCCGAAGCCGCGCTTGCGTCCGCCGGCCTGCGCGCCAGCCGCGTGCTGGTGGCGGCCGGGGAAGCATCGAAGAGCTGGCGCGTGCTCGAAGACGCCTGCGAGGCGCTCATCGCCGCCCGGATCGAGCGCGGCGATCTCGTCATCGCGCTGGGCGGCGGGGTCGTGGGCGATCTCGCCGGCTTCGCCGCCGCGATCGTGCGGCGCGGCCTCGATGTGGTGCAGGTGCCGACCACGCTGCTGGCGCAGGTCGACTCCTCGGTCGGCGGCAAGACCGGCATTAATTCCGGCCAGGGCAAGAACCTGATCGGCGCGTTCCATCAGCCGATCCTGGTGATCATCGATACGGCGCTGCTCGACACGCTGCCGCCGCGCGTCTTTCGCGCCGGCTACGCCGAGGTCGCCAAGTACGGGCTGATCAGCGATGCCGGGTTCTTCGCCTGGCTCGAGGCGAACTGGCGCGACGTGTTCGGCGGCGGCCCCGCTCGCGAGCACGCCATCGCAACGAGCTGCCGCGCCAAGGCCATCACGGTGGCGCGCGACGAGCGCGAGACCGGCGAGCGGGCGCTGCTCAATTTCGGCCATACCTTCGGCCATGCGCTCGAAGCCGCGGCCGGCTTCTCCGACCGGCTGTTGCACGGCGAGGCGGTCGCGATCGGCATGGCGCTCGCCTTCGGCTTCTCCGCCCGCATGGGGCTGGTGGCCCAGGCCGAGGCCGACCGCGCCATTCGCCACCTCGCGGCCGCCGGCCTGCCGACCGCTCCGGCCGACGTCCCGGGCGAACTGCCGGACACCGACGGGCTGATGGCGCTGATGGCGCAGGACAAGAAGGTCCGGCGCGGCAAGCTCACCTTCATCCTCGCGCGCGGGATCGGGACGAGCTTCGTTGCGCCCGACGTCGATTCCGCGCAGGTGCGCGCCTTCCTGGCCGAGAAGCTCGCCGAGCGATGATGATCGAAACTTGGCTCGTACCGATCGCCATCCTGGTTTTCCTGCTGCTTTCGGCGTTCTTTTCCGGAAGCGAGACGGCGCTCACGGCGTCCTCCCGCGCCGGCATGCTGCGCCTGGAGAAGCACGGCAATCGCCGCGCCGCCATCGTCAACCGGCTGCTGCGCACGCGCGAGCGGCTGATCGGCGCGCTGCTGCTCGGCAACAACATCGCCAACATCGCGGCCTCCTCGCTCGCCACCGGCGTCCTGCTGATCTGGTTCGGCGAGGTCGGCGTGATCTACGCCACCGTCGTGATGACCGCCATGGTCTTCGTGTTCGCCGAGGTGTTGCCCAAGACCGTCGCCATCAACTCCCCCGACCGGGTCTCGCTTGCGATGGCCGCGCCGGTCGAACGGGTGGTGCGGCTGTTCGGCCCGGTGCTGACGGCGGTCGAGGCGCTGGTGCGCTGGATCCTGCTCAAGGCCGGCATCCGGGTCGGCGTCGACCAGCCGATCCTGTCGGCGACCGAGCAACTGCGCGGGGCGGTCGATTTGCTGCATCGCCAGGGCGGCGTCGAGAAGCTCGACCGCGACATGTTCGGCGGCCTGCTCGATCTGCGCGAGCTGGAAGTCTCCGACGTGATGATCCACCGCACCGAGATGATCATGTTCAACGCCGACGACCCGCCGGAGGAGATCGTCCGCGCGGTGCTGGCGGCGCCGGTGACGCGGCTGCCGCTGTGGCGCAACAGCCCGGAGAACATCGTCGGCGTCCTGCACGCCAAGGACCTGCTGCGCGCCATCCAGGCGGCCGACGGCGACGTGACCAGGGTGAACATCATGGCGGTCGCGCTGCCGCCGTGGTTCGTGCCCGACACCACCCCGCTCGCCGAGCAGCTCAAGGCGTTCCGTCGGCGCAAGACGCCGTTCGCCCTCGTGGTCGACGAATACGGCGAGGTGATGGGTCTGGTCACGCTCGAGGACATCCTCGAGGAGATCGTCGGCGACATCGAGGACGAGCACGACGTCGCGGTCCCGGGCGTCACGCCGCAGCTCGACGGCTCGGTCAACGTCGACGGCGGCGTGCCGATCCGCGATCTCAACCGGGCGATGGACTGGAGCCTTCCCGATCAGGAGGCGACGACCATCGCGGGCCTCGTCATCCATGAAGCGCGCTCGATCCCCGAACCGGGGCAGAGTTTCACGTTCCACGGCTTCCGCTTTCAGGTGCTGCGGCGAAGCCGCAATCGCATCACCGCATTGCGGATCACGCCGCTGAGCCGTCGCGCCGCCCTGCCGCGGCCGGTTTGACCAAGGGAATGCTGCGCGTCAGGCCGCGGGTTCGCCCGGCGCGGCGGCGTGGATCGCCAGCGCGTGCACGCGCTCCGCAAGCTCGGCCGCGAGCGCCGCATTGACCAGGCGATGCCGCTCGATCCGGCTCTTCCCGGCGAAGGCCTGAGCCACGATATAGACCCTGAAATGGCTTTCGCCGCCCGGCCGGTGGCCGGCATGGCCCTCGTGCTGGCGGGATTCATCGACGACCCGCAGGCTTTCCGGACGGAAAGCCTCGGTCAACTTTCGTGTGATGAGGTCATGAACGCGCATGGCCTCGCCTTACGCGCGGCCCGGCGCCGGCGTCAACGGCCCGGAGCGGGGTGACTTTTCGGGATCATGCCCTGACCGGCGCATGGTCCGGAACGGGTTAAACGGATTTGTCAAGCTTGCGGCCGGACCACTCCCGTCCGCATAATCAGCCGCCATGAAGCTCGACTCCCCCCTGTTCGATCGCATCCGGGTCAAGCCCGGCGAGGACCGCCGGCTGCGCACCGCCTGCCCGGGCTGCGATTGGCCGGGGTGCCACGCCGACTCCACCCATCGCGCGCCGAAGGGGCGCCTGCGCGAGGGCGAATACTGGTGTTTCTGCCTGGCGCACGTGCGCGAATACAATCAATCGTACAATTTCTTTGCCGGGATGAGCGACGACGCGGTCGCCCGGTATCAGAAGGAATCGATCACCGGTCACCGCCCGACGTGGAAGATGGGGGTGAACGGAGGCAAGCCCGGCGGCGGCTCGACCCGGGAGCCCGACTACCTCGGCGCCGCCGATCCGTTCGGCATGTTCCGCGAGCTCGGCATCGGCGGCCCGTGGCGGCCGGCCGGCGAGCGCGCCACGCCGGAACGGCGCCCGGTGCGCAATGCGGAGCGCAAGGCGTTCGACGTGATGGGCCTTGAAACCGACGCCAGCGCGACCGACATCAAGGCCAAGTTCAAGGTCCTGGTGAAACGTCACCACCCCGATGCCAATGGGGGCGACCGGTCGTGCGAAGATCGCCTGCGCGAGATCATCCAGGCCTACAACTACCTGAAATCCGTAGGCTATTGCTGATCGGCACAACGGGATTCTCGACCCGCGGCGTTTCTGGTACTAATTCGTCGCGACATCCGAACCGCGCCTGATCGAAGGGGCCTCGGGCGTTCCCGGGGCCACGGAGGAACAATGACCCTTGCGACTGAGGCCGTGGCCGGCCTTCCCGACATGAAGGTGTCGATCCGCCAGGTCTTCGGCTTCGACAGCGACATGGAAGTGCCGGCCTATTCCGAGCCCGACGAACACGTGCCGGACATCGATGCGGATTACCTGTTCGATCGGACGACCACGCTCGCCATCCTGGCCGGGTTTGCCAAGAACCGGCGCGTGATCGTCACCGGCTATCACGGCACCGGCAAATCGACCCATATCGAGCAGGTGGCGGCGCGGCTCAACTGGCCGTGCGTGCGCGTCAACCTCGACAGCCACATCAGCCGGGTCGACCTGATCGGCAAGGATGCGATCGTCATCCGCGAGGGCCATCAGATCACCGAGTTCCGCGACGGCATCCTGCCGTGGGCGCTCCAGCACAATGTGGCGCTGTGCTTCGACGAATACGACGCCGGCCGGCCCGACGTGATGTTCGTGATCCAGCGCGTCCTCGAGGTCTCCGGCAAGCTCACCCTGCTCGACCAGAACAAGGTGATCCGGCCGCATCCGTCGTTCCGCCTGTTCGCCACCGCCAACACGGTCGGACTGGGCGACACCACCGGCCTCTATCACGGCACCCAGCAGATCAACCAGGGCCAGATGGACCGCTGGTCGATCGTGACCACGCTCAATTACCTGCCGCACGACAACGAGGTCGAGATCGTGCTCGCCAAGGCGCACACCTATCGGAGCGGCGAGGGGCGCGACGTCGTCAACAAGATGGTCCGCGTCGCCGACCTCACGCGCAACGCCTTCATGAACGGCGACATTTCGACGGTCATGAGCCCGCGCACGGTGATCACCTGGGCGGAGAATGCGGATATTTTCCACGATCTCGGCTTCGCCTTCCGGGTCACCTTCCTCAACAAGTGCGACGAGCTGGAGCGTCCGATCGTCGCCGAGTTCTACCAGCGCTGCTTCGGCGTGGAGCTCGCCGAGTCCGCCGTGAACGTCGCGCTTAGTTGAGATTACGCGGCGTCGCGCCGATGACCTCGAACCTCAAGGGCAAGAGTTCGTCCAAGGAAGCGCCGACCGAGCCGTTCAAGCGGTCGGTCGCCGCTTGCCTGCGCGCGATCGCGCGCAAGCCCGAGCTGGAGGTCGGATACGCGGCCGAGCGCCCGGGCTTTGCCGGCGGCAAGGCGCGACTTCCCGAGCCGCCGCGCAAGCTCAATTCCGGCGAGGCGGCGATCGTGCGCGGCCATGCGGATTCGATCGCGCTGCGGCTCGCCTGCCACGACCCCAATATGCACCGCCGCCTGATGCCGGGCGGGCAGCAGGCGCGCGCCGTGTTCGAGGCGGTCGAGCAGGCCCGCGTCGAGGCGATCGGCGCGCGGCGGATGGAGGGGGTTGCGCGCAATCTCTCGGCCATGCTCGACGACCGCTTTCATCGCGGCAAGTTCGACGACGTGACCGATCGCGCCGATGCGCCGATCGAGGATGCGGTCGCCATGATGGTGCGCGAGCGCCTGACGGGCATGACCCCGCCGCCGGCCGCCAAGAGGCTCGT
Organism: Xanthobacteraceae bacterium; assembly: GCA_035636455.1. Lineage (GTDB taxonomy): Bacteria > Pseudomonadota > Alphaproteobacteria > Rhizobiales > Xanthobacteraceae > AP-16. The sequence continues at coordinate 342 of DASPZC010000466.1, read as the reverse complement.
AGACCTATGGCGCCCGTGGATCGAGGACCGTGCCGGGCGCAACCTCGATCGGCTCAACCGGCTGGTCGAGGACCAGCGCCGGTTCGGCGACGTGATCCACGACCTGCTCGACAGCCTCGACATGGGCGAGGACCGCAGCCGCGACGACGAGGAGGGCGACGACGAGCGCGACCAGGAGGCGAATCCGGACGAGGCGGGCGAGCAGGGCGAGGTCCAGGAATCCGACGACGCCCAGGGCATGACGATGGAGGAGGCGGAAATCTCCGCCGACGAGCTGCCGGACGGCGCCTCGGAAGCGGTCGACGCGCCGAGCGCCGACATGCCCGACGATGCCGACATGGG
>DASPZC010000465.1:0-13251 GCA_035636455.1 Xanthobacteraceae bacterium | reverse complement strand
GCTGCGGCCAGTGCACCCCGTGCCGCGAGGGCATGGGTTGGATGTGGCGCGTGCTCACCCGGATGGCGGAAGGCCGCGCGCACAAGCGCGAGATCGACATGCTGATGGAGGTGACCACCCAGATCGAGGGCCACACCATCTGTGCCTTCGGCGACGGCGCGGCTTGGCCGGTGCAGGGCCTGCTACGCCACTTCCGCCCGGAGATCGAGCGACGCATCGACGAGTACACGGCGAACCCACATCCCGAGCCGGTGCGGGTGGCGGCGGAATAGGGATCGAAACATGGCAAAGGAAGTCGACAGTCTCGTACTCCGATTGCTCCGCGACATTCGCGCGACGCAGCAATCGCACGGTACGAGTCTCGAACGTTTGGAAACGCGTGTCGACGATCTCTACAAGATTTCGACCCATACCCTGGGCGTCGCGGCGCTGTATGCGGCGGCGGAGAAGCGAGCATGACGACGAGCCTGTCGAGGCGATTTTGCCGCGGCGTCGCGTTCCTGGTGCGGCTGGACATAGCCGCGGCCATCGCGATCGCCGCGGCGCTGTTCCTTTGGGCGACATGGCACTGAGATGACCAAGCTCATCGTCGACGGCAAGGAGATCGACGTTCCGCCGGAGTACACGCTGCTGCAGGCGTGCGAGATGGCGGGCGCGGAGATCCCGCGCTTCTGCTTCCACGAGCGGCTGTCGATCGCCGGCAATTGCCGCATGTGCCTGGTCGAGCTGGTCGGCTCGCCCAAGCCGGTGGCGAGCTGCGCCTGGGGCGTGCGCGACTGCCGCCCCGGCCCCAAGGGCGAGCCGCCGGTCGTCAACACCAGGACCCCGATGGTGCGCAAGGCGCGCGAAGGCGTGATGGAGTTCCTGCTGATCAACCATCCGCTCGATTGCCCGATCTGCGACCAGGGCGGCGAATGCGACCTGCAGGACCAGGCCATGGCGTACGGCGTCGACGCCAGCCGCTATCAGGAGAACAAACGCGCGGTCGAGGACAAATACATCGGCGTGCTGGTCAAGACCATCATGACGCGTTGCATCCATTGCACGCGCTGCATCCGCTTCTCGACCGAGGTCGCGGGCGCGCCGGAACTGGGCGCCATCGGGCGCGGCGAGGACATGGAGATCACCACCTATCTCAAGCACGCCATGCTCTCCGAGCTTCAGGGCAACGTGGTCGACCTGTGCCCGGTGGGCGCGCTCACGTCGAAGCCCTACGCGTTCGCCGCGCGGCCGTGGGAGCTCGGCAAGACCGAGTCGATCGACGTGATGGACGCGGTCGGCTCGGCGATCCGCGTCGACACCCGCGGCCCCGAGGTGATGCGCATCCTGCCGCGCGTCAACGAGGCGGTGAACGAGGAGTGGATTTCCGACAAGGCCCGGCATGTGGTCGACGGCCTGAAAGTCCAGCGGCTCGATGCGCCCTATGTCCGCGACCACGGGCGCCTGCGACCGGCCTCCTGGCGCGAGGCGTTCCGCGTGATCGCCGCGCGGGTGAAAGCGACGCGGCCCGAGCGGATCGGGGCCATCGCCGGCGATCTCGCGACGGTCGAGGAGATGTTCGCCCTCAAGGCGCTGATGGCCGGGCTCTCGGTCAAGAACCTCGACGCCCGCCAGGACGGCAGCGCCCTCGATCCGGCATGGGGCAGGGCGAGCTACCTCTTCAACCCGGCCATCGCCGGGATCGAGCGGGCTGACGCACTCCTTATTATAGGGGCCAATCCGCGCCGGGAGGCGGCCGTCCTCAACGCCCGCATCCGCAAGCGCTGGCGCATGGGCGCCTTCCCGGTTGGGCTCGTCGGCGAAAAGGTCGACCTCACCTATGCGGTCGACTATCTCGCCGCCGGTCCCGACACGCTGGCCGACGTCGCGGCCGGGCGCCATCCTTTCGCGGACAAGCTGAAGGCCGCCGCGCACCCGATGATCCTGATCGGCGCCGGCGCGGTGGCGCGGCCGGACGGTGCCGCCGTCGCGGCGCTTGCCGCCCGGGCGGCGATGACGGTCGGGGCCGTCAAGGAGGGCTGGAACGGCTTTGCGGTGCTGCACGCCGCGGCGTCCCGCGTCGGCGCGCTCGATCTCGGCTGCGTGCCCGGCACGGGCGGGCGCAGCGCCGTGGAGATGGCCAGGGCCGGCGCGCTCGAACTCGCGTTCCTGCTCGGCGCCGACGAGATCGACATCGCGCCCGGCGCCTTCGTCGTCTACATCGGCACGCACGGCGATCGCGGCGCGCACCGCGCCGACGTGATCCTGCCGGGCGCCGTCTATACCGAGAAGACCGGCCTTTACGTCAACACCGAGGGGCGCGTGCAGCTTGCCGAACGCGCCAACTTCCCGCCGGGCGAGGCGCGGGAGGACTGGGCGATCCTGCGCGCGCTCTCCGAGGTGCTCGGCCACAAGCTGCCGTTCGATTCGCTGACCGAGCTGCGCGCGGCCCTGTTCAAGGCGCACCCGCACTTGCAGCGCATCGATTCGATCGAACCCGGAAATCCGGCCGACATCGAAAAGCTGGCGGCGCGCGGCGGCACGCCCGACAGCGCGCCGTTCCGCGCGGCGGTCGCCGACTTCTACCTGACCAATCCGATCGCGCGCGCCTCGCCGGTAATGCATGAATGCTCGGCCCTGGCGCGCGGCAAGACCGCCCTGACCGCGGCCGAGTGAGACGGGAAACGCGATGGCCGAGCTGTGGTCGACCTATCTTTGGCCGCTGGTGGTGATGGTGGCGCAGAGCGTGCTGCTGCTCGTCGTGCTGCTCGTCGTCATCGCCTACGTGCTCTACGCCGACCGCAAGATCTGGGCCGCGGTGCAGATCAGGCGCGGGCCCAACGTGGTCGGTCCCTGGGGCCTGCTGCAATCCTTCGCCGACCTGCTCAAGTTCGTGCTCAAGGAGCCGATCATCCCGGCCGGCGCCAACAAGGGCGTGTTCCTGCTCGCGCCGCTCGTCACCTGCGTGCTGGCGCTCGCTGCCTGGGCGGTCATCCCGGTCGACGTCGGCTGGGTGATCGCCAACATCAACGTCGGCATTCTCTATATCTTCGCCATCTCCTCGCTGGGCGTCTACGGCATCATCATGGCCGGCTGGGCGTCGAACTCGAAATACCCGTTCCTCGCGGCGCTGCGCTCGGCCGCCCAGATGGTGTCGTACGAAGTCTCGATCGGCTTCGTCATGATCACCGTGCTGCTGTGCGTGGGCTCGCTCAATCTCACCGCCATCGTGCAGGCGCAGGACAGCCGTTGGGGCCTGTTCGGCTGGTACTGGCTGTGGCTGCTGCCGATGTTCGTCGTGTTCTTCATCTCGGCCCTGGCGGAGACCAACCGGCCGCCGTTCGACCTGGTCGAGGCCGAATCCGAGCTGGTCGCCGGCTTCATGGTCGAATACGGCTCGGCGCCCTATATGATGTTCATGCTGGGCGAGTACGTGGCGATCGCGACCATGTGCGCCATGTGCACGATCCTGTTCCTGGGCGGCTGGCTGCCGCCGTTCCCGGTGCCGCCGTTCACCTGGGTGCCGGGCATCGTGTGGTTCCTGCTGAAGGCATTCGCGGCGTTCTTCATGTTCGCCATGGTGAAGGCCTTCGTGCCGCGCTATCGCTACGACCAGCTGATGCGGCTGGGCTGGAAGGTTTTTCTGCCGCTCTCGCTTGCCATGGTGGCGATCGTCGCCGGCGTGCTGCAGTTCGCCGGCCTGGCGCCGAAATGAGGTTCGAGGGCTCGATGCCCGCGCGGAGGATGAGACCATGAGGCTCGATCAGACGGCCCGCGCGGCGTTCCTCAAGGAGTTCGTCGAGGCATTCGTCCTCTCCATGCGCTACTTCTTCAAGCCCAAGCCGACGCTCAACTACCCATTCGAGAAGGGCCCGCTGTCGCCGCGCTTCCGCGGCGAGCATGCGCTGCGCCGCTACCCGAACGGGGAAGAGCGCTGCATCGCCTGCAAGCTGTGCGAGGCGATCTGCCCGGCGCAGGCGATCACCATCGAGGCGGGGCCGCGGCGCAACGACGGCACGCGGCGTGCGACGCGCTACGACATCGACATGGTGAAGTGCATCTATTGCGGGCTGTGCCAGGAGGCCTGTCCGGTCGACGCCATCGTCGAGGGACCGAACTTCGAATTCGCCACCGAAACGCGCGAGGAACTCTACTTCGACAAGGAACGCCTGCTCGCGAACGGCGACCGCTGGGAGCGGGAGATCGCCAAGAACCTCGCGCTCGACGCGCCGTATCGCTAACCCTCCCCTGCAGGGGGAGGATCGGCGCGCAGCGCGCGCCGGGGTGGGGTGACCCCCTCAAGACAGTGATCCGGATCGGGTGTCACCCCCACCCGATCGGCCTTCGGCCGATCGACCCTCGGGTCAAGCCCGAGGGCAGGCTCTCCCCCTCCAGGGGGAGGTAAAGGAAGGGACATGAATCTGGCGGCGCTTTTCTTCTACCTGTTTGCCGGCGTGTGCGTGGCCTCGGCCTTCATGGTCATTGCCGCGCGCAACCCCGTGCATTCGGTGCTTTACCTCATCCTCGCCTTCGTCAACGCGGCCGGGCTCTTCATCCTCATGGGGGCCGAGTTCCTGGCGATGATCCTCATCGTCGTCTACGTGGGCGCCGTCGCGGTGCTGTTCCTGTTCGTCGTGATGATGCTCGATGTCGATTTCGCCGAGCTGCGCCAGGGGTTCCTCAACTACCTGCCGGTCGGCGTCGTGGTTGGAGTGATCTTCCTGTTCGAGCTTTTGCTGGTCGGCTTCACCTGGGTGATCGAACCCGGAGTGCCGAAGGCGATCACCGCGCCGATCCCGCCCGTGGCGAGCGTCACCAATACCGAGGCGCTCGGCCTCGTGCTCTACACGCGCTACATCTATTTCTTCCAGGCTGCCGGTCTAGTGCTGCTCGTCGCCATGATCGGCGCGATCGTGCTCACCTTGCGCCACAAGCCGAATGTCAAGCGCCAGAACATCGCCGAGCAGATCGCGCGCACCCCGAAGACCGCGATCGAGATCCGCAAGGTGCGGCCGGGCGAGGGAATCTAGGGGCGCCGCATGACCATCGGGCTCGGCCATTACCTCGCGGTCGCCGCGATCCTGTTCACGCTGGGGATTTTCGGCATTTTCATCAACCGCAAGAACGTCATCATCATCCTGATGTCGATCGAGCTGATCCTGCTCGCCGTCAACATCAACCTGGTGGCGTTCTCGACTCACCTGGGCGACCTGGTCGGCCAAGTCTACGCGATGCTCGTGCTCACGGTCGCGGCGGCGGAGGCGGCAATCGGCCTTGCCATCCTGGTGGCCTATTTCCGCAACCGCGGCTCGATCGCGGTCGAGGACGTCAACCTGATGAAGGGCTAGGGCGCGCATGTATCAGACGATCGTCTTCCTGCCGCTGCTCGGCTGCGCCATTGCCGGCCTGTTCGGACGGCTGATCGGGGCGCGGCCGTCCGAGCTGGTGACGACCGTGTTCCTGTTCGCGTCGATGGTGCTGGCGTGGATCGGCTTCGCGCAGGTCGGTTTCGGCCACCACGACGCGCGCGTCGTGATCACGCCGTTCATCGTCTCCGGCGACCTCCACGTCGACTGGGCGCTGCGCGTCGACACCCTTACGGCCGTGATGCTTGTCGTCGTCACCACGATCTCCGCCTTCGTGCATCTTTATTCGATCGGCTACATGGCCGAGGATCCGCACCGGCCGCGCTTCTTCTCCTATTTGTCGCTGTTCACCTTCGCGATGCTGATGCTGGTGACCTCCGACAACCTCGTCCAGCTGTTCTTCGGCTGGGAGGGCGTCGGCCTGATGAGCTATCTGCTGATCGGCTTCTGGTACCACAAGCCGGAAGCCAACGCGGCGGCGATCAAGGCCTTCATCGTCAACCGGATCGGCGATTTCGGTTTCGTGCTCGGCATCTTTGCCATCTTCATGATGATCGGCGCGGTGGATTTGGAGACCGTCTTCGCCCAGGCGCCGGCGCTCACCGGCAAGACGATTCATTTCCTCGGATACGACGCCGACGCGCTCACCCTGATCTGCCTGCTCCTGTTCATGGGCGCCATGGGCAAGTCGGCCCAGTTCCTGCTGCATACCTGGCTGCCCGACGCCATGGAGGGCCCGACCCCGGTCTCCGCCCTCATTCACGCCGCCACCATGGTGACGGCGGGCGTCTTCATGGTGGCGCGGCTTTCGCCGCTGTTCGAATTGGCGCCGGACGCCGCCGCGTTCGTCACCTTCATCGGCGCGACCACCGCCTTCTTTGCCGCGACCGTCGGCCTGGTGCAGAACGACATCAAGCGCATCGTCGCCTATTCGACCTGCTCGCAGCTCGGCTACATGTTCGTCGCCATGGGAGTCGGCGCCTACTCGGTCGGCATGTTTCACCTGTTCACCCATGCCTTCTTCAAGGCGCTGCTGTTCCTCGGCGCCGGCTCGGTGATCACCGCGATGCATCACGAGCAGGACATCCAGAAGATGGGCGGGCTGCGCGACCAGCTTCCGGTCACCTACGTGACCATGGTGATCGGCACCCTGGCGCTGACCGGCTTCCCGCTCACCGCCGGGTATTTCTCCAAGGACGCGATCATCGAAGCGGCTTACGCGGGCCGCGGCCAGGTCGCCGTCTACGCGTTCGTTCTCACGCTGGCGGCCGCCGGGCTCACCGCTTTCTATTCATGGCGGCTGATCTTCAAGGTATTCCACGGCCTGGCGCACGACTACTACGCGCGCGACCATGCGCATGAGAGCCCGATGGTCATGCTGGTGCCGCTCGGCGTGCTGGCGGCGGGCTCGATCCTGGCCGGCTTTCCGTTCAAGGACCTGTTTGCCGGGCACTACGTGGAAGAGTTCTTCCGCGAGTCGGTGAAATTCGCCCAGGGCAACACGGTGCTGGAGGATATGCACCGGGTGCCGCTCGTCGTCGGCGTGCTGCCGACCATCATGATGGCGGCCGGGCTTCTCGTCGCCTGGCAGTTTTATATCCGCCGGCCCGATCTTCCGGACGAGCTCGCGCGCATCCAGGAGCCGCTCTACCGGTTCCTGCTCAACAAGTGGTACTTCGACGAGCTTTACGACTTCCTGTTCGTCCGCCCCGCCCTGTGGCTCGGCCGGCTGCTGTGGAAGGGCGGCGACGGCTGGCTGATCGACGGGTTCGGGCCGGACGGCATCTCGGCGCGGGTGATCGACGTCACCAATCGGGTGGTGCGGCTGCAGTCCGGCTACCTCTACCATTACGCCTTCGCCATGCTGATCGGCGTCGCGGCGCTCATCACCTGGTTCATGTTCTCGGGTGGAGCCTACTGATGTCCTGGCCGATCCTCTCCGTCACGACGTTCCTGCCGCTGCTCGGCGCGCTGCTCATCATCGTGATGGTGCGCGGCGATGAGGAGGCCGGAACGCGCAACGCCCGCTGGATCGCGCTGTGGACGACCCTCGTCACGTTCGCGGTGTCGCTGGTCCTGGTGTGGCGGTTCGATGTGGCGTCGCCCGAGTTCCAGTTCGTCGAAAAGGGACGGTGGCTCGGCGGCTCGACCGCCTATCACATGGGGGTCGACGGAATCTCGCTGCCCTTCGTGATCCTGACCACGGGACTGATGCCGATCTGCATCATCGCCAGCTGGGAGCCGATCAAGACCCGGGTCAAGGAGTACATGATCGCGTTCCTGGCGCTGGAGACCCTGATGGTCGGCACCTTCACGGCGCTCGACCTCGTGCTGTTCTATCTGTTCTTCGAAGGCGGCCTGATCCCGATGTTCCTCATCATCGGGGTGTGGGGCGGTCCGCGGCGCGTGTACGCCACCTTCAAGTTCTTCCTCTACACGCTCACCGGCTCGGTGCTGATGCTGCTCGCCATCATGGCGATGTATTGGGCGGCCGGCACGACCGACATTCCCACCTTGATGAAGTTCGACTTCCCGCGAAGCATGCAGACTTGGCTGTGGCTCGCGTTTTTCGCCTCGTTCGCCGTGAAGCTGCCGATGTGGCCGGTGCACACCTGGCTGCCCGATGCGCACGTCGAGGCGCCGACCGCGGGCTCGGTCATCCTCGCCGCGATTCTCCTGAAGATGGGCGGCTATGGATTCCTGCGGTTCTCGCTGCCCATGTTCCCGGCGGCGTCGCACGATTTTGCTCCGCTGGTGTTTGCGCTCTCGATCGTCGCGATCGTCTACACCTCGCTGGTGGCGCTGGTGCAGGAGGACTTCAAGAAGCTGATCGCCTATTCGTCGGTGGCGCACATGGGCTTCGTCACCATGGGCGTGTTCGCGGCGACCACCCAGGGGGTCGCCGGCGGAATTTTCCAGATGGTGTCGCACGGCATCGTCTCGGGGGCGCTGTTCCTGTGCGTCGGCGTCGTCTACGACCGCATGCACACGCGCGAGATCGCCGCCTATGGCGGGCTCGTCAACAACATGCCGCTCTATGCCGCCGCCTTCATGGTGTTCACGCTCGCCAATGTCGGGCTGCCCGGCACGTCCGGGTTCGTCGGCGAATTCCTCAGCCTGATCGGCACGTTCAAGGTGAACATCTGGGTGGCGACGCTCGCGACGCTCGGCGTGATTCTCTCCGCCGCCTATGCGCTGTGGCTCTACCGCAAGGTGATCTTCGGGACGCTGGAGAAGCCGGCGCTCGCGGCGCTCAAGGATCTCGACGGCCGCGAGATCCTCGCGCTCGCGCCGCTGGTCGTCCTGACGATCCTGTTCGGGGTATTTCCCAAGGCCGTTCTCGACCTGTCGGCGGCCTCGGTGACCGCCCTGGTCGAGAACTACAGCCATGCGCTCGGCGCGGCAAAGTCCGCCGCGCTCATGCCGTAAGTCCGGGGCCCTGCCGATGACCGAGCCCATTCAGATGTCCGCCCTCGTGTCGATGCTGCCCGAGCTGCTGCTCGCCGTCGGCGCCATGGCGCTGCTGATGGTCGGCGCGTTCCGCGGCGACGCGGCCGCGCGGGCGATCGACGGCATCGCGATCGCGCTCCTCGTCGCGGCCGGCCTCGTCATCCTGCGCCTGCCTGCCGGCAAGCTGGTGAGCTTCGGCGGCAGCTTCGTGATCGACGATTTCGCCCGGTTCCTCAAAATTCTCGCGCTGGTCGGCTCGGCCGCGACGATCCTGATGTCGTTCGACTATACCGCGCGGCAGATGAAGCCGAAATTCGAGTATCCGGTGCTCATCCTGCTCTCGACCACCGGCATGCTGATGCTCATCTCGGCGGCCGACCTGGTCGCGCTCTATCTCGGCCTCGAGCTGATGAGCCTGTGCCTCTATGTGCTCGCGGCAATCGATCGCGACAACGTGCGCGCGACGGAAGCGGGCCTCAAATACTTCGTTCTCGGCGCGCTCTCCTCCGGCATGCTGCTCTACGGCGCCTCGCTGATCTACGGATTCACCGGCACGGTGAGTTTTGCCGGCATCGCTGCCGGCGCGCCCCAAGGCGGGCTCGGCCTGGTGTTCGGCCTGGTGTTCCTGCTTGCCGGCCTGTGCTTCAAGGTCTCGGCGGTGCCGTTTCACATGTGGACGCCCGATGTGTACGAGGGCGCGCCGACGCCGGTGACCACTTTTTTCGCTGCGGCTCCCAAGGTTGCGGCGATCGCCGTGTTCATGCGGGCGGCGGTCGTCGCCTTTCCCACCGTCGCCGTGCAGTGGCAGCAGATCCTGGTGTTCGTCGCCATCGCCTCGATGGTGCTCGGCGCGTTCGCGGCGATCGGCCAGCGCAACATCAAGCGGCTGATGGCCTATTCGTCGATCGGCCACATGGGCTTCGCCCTGGTCGGGCTTGCGGCGGGAACGGCCGAGGGCGTGCAGGGCGTCATCGTCTACATGGCGATCTACGTGGCCATGACGCTCGGCACCTTCGCGTGCATTCTTTCGATGCGCCGCGGCAACGACATGGTCGAGGAGATCGCCGACCTGCGCGGCCTTGCCCGCACCAGCCCGGCCATGGCGTTCTTTCTCGCCATGCTGCTGTTCGCCATGGCGGGCGTGCCGCCGCTCGCCGGCTTCTTCGCCAAGTTCTACGTCTTCCTCGCCGCCATCAAGGCCGGCCTCTACACGCTTGCCGTGATCGGCGTGCTCGCGAGCGTTGTGGGCGCCTATTACTATCTGATGATCGTCAAGGTGATGTACTTCGACGAGCCGGCGGCGCAGTTCGAGGCGATGCCGCGCGAGCTCAAGGCCGTGCTTGGCGTCACCGGCCTGTTCGTGCTTCTGTTTTTCGTCTACCCGGCCCCGCTGGTGGATGCCGCGGCAACCGCGGCGAAATCGCTGTTCTGAAAGATGGCACCATCCTCCACGTCGTCATGGCCGGCCCCCGGGCACTTCGTCCCGGGAGTGACCCGGCCATCCACGCTCCCCCACCCAAACCCTCCCTCGCAAGCCGGGGAGGGAAGGAGGGGGCAAGACGTGGATGCCCGGCAAGGCCGGGCATGACGGCTGAGAATTAGCAACTGCTGACATGAGCGCTGAACCTGTCGCTGCCTCCGGCGCGCGGCTCGTTACTCTCGACAGCGTCGGCTCGACCAACGCCGAGGCGTTCGAACGCGCGCGGGCGGGCGATCACGGGCCGCTGTGGATCGTCGCGCGGCGCCAGACCGCCGGTCGCGGCCGGCGCGGCCGCCGCTGGATCTCCGAAGCGGGCAATCTCTATGCGAGCCTGCTGCTGGTCGATCCGGCCCCGTCGCCGCGCGCGGCCGAGCTTTCGCTCGTTGCCGCGCTTGGCGTGCATGACGCGCTCGTCGAGTGCGCGCCCGTCCTGGGCCCGCGGCTCAAGCTGAAATGGCCGAACGATATCGTGTGCGACGGCGCCAAGCTCGCCGGCATCCTGGTCGAAGGGGAGGGCACGGCCGGCGCGCCGCTCACGGTCGCGATCGGCATCGGCGTCAATTGCGCGCATCATCCGGCCGACACGCCCTATCCGGCGACCGATCTCGCCGAGGCCGGCGTGCCGGTCGCGCCTGACGGCCTGGCGCAAAGCTTGATGGCTGCCATGGCGGCACGGATGGCGGAATGGGATCGCGGCGTGGGATTTGCGGCGACCCGCGCCGCCTGGCTCGCCCGCGCGGTGGGCCTGGGCGAAACCGCGCGCGTGCGCCTGCCCGAGCGCGAGATCGAGGGCATCGTCGAGACGCTCGATGAAGCCGGGCGCCTGGTCGTGCGACTTGCCGGCGGCCGCCGCGAGCGCATCGCCGCCGGCGAGATGTTTCCGCTCCAATCTCCGGCTCGTGCGCCGTCATGCTGAGGCCGGACGACGAACTGGTGTTCGCGCCGCTCGGCGGCGTGGGCGAGATCGGGATGAACCTCTCGATCTACGGCTTCGGCAGTCCGGCCCGGCGCACGTGGCTCGCGGTCGATCTCGGCGTCTCGTTCGGCACCGAGGAACTGCTGCCCGGCGTCGACCTGATCATGCCGGACGTCCGCTTCCTGGTCGAGGAGCGCAGAAACCTTGCCGGCATCGTGCTCACCCATGCGCACGAGGACCATTTTGGCGCCGTTCTCGATCTGTGGCCGCGCCTGCGCGTGCCGATCTACGCGACCCCGTTCACCGCCGCGCTGTTCACGGCCAAGCGCCTGGGCGAGCCGGGCGCGCCCGACATTTCCGTCAACGTCGTTCCGCTCGGCGCGAGGTTCTCGCTCGGGCCGTTCGACATCGAGCTGGTCTCGGTCGCCCATTCGATCCCGGAATCGAATGCGCTGATCATCCGCACGCCGCTCGGCGCGGTGCTCCATACCGGCGACTGGAAGCTCGACCCGACGCCGGTGATCGGCCTGCCGACCGAGGAGGGAAAGCTCAAGGCCCTGGGCGACGAAGGCGCGCTCGCGCTGATCGGCGATTCCACCAACGCCGTGCGCGAGGGCCGTTCGCCCTCGGAAGCCGACGTGGCGAAATCGCTGGCCGAGCTGGTGGCGAGCGCGCCCGGGCGCGTTGCCGTCACGACCTTCGCGTCGAACGTGGCGCGCATCCGCTCCGCCGCGCAGGCGGCGTTCGCGGCCGGCCGCGAGGTCGTGGTGATCGGCCGCGCCATGGAGCGCGTGGTGCAGGTCGCGCGCGAGACCGGTTATCTCGACGGCATCGGCGAGTTTCGCGGGCCCGACGTGTACGGCCATTTGCCGCCCAACAAAGTGCTGGCGCTGTGCACCGGCAGCCAGGGCGAGCCGCGCGCGGCGCTCGCGCGCATCGCGCTCGACGAGCACCCGGACGTGACGCTGGGCAAGGGCGACCGCGTCATCTTCTCCTCGCGCACCATTCCGGGCAACGAGAAGGCGGTCGGCCGCATCGTCAACGGCCTGGTGCGCCAGGGCGTCGAGGTGATCAGCGATCGCACGCACCTGGTGCATGTGTCCGGCCATCCGCGCCAAGCCGAGCTCGAGGACATGTTCCGCTGGGTGCGCCCGCGCATCGCCATCCCGGTGCACGGCGAAGCGCTGCATCTGCACGAGCACGCGCGGCTGGCGCGCCGCCTCGGCGTTCCCGAGGTGATCGAGTGCCAGGACGGCGACCTCATCCGGCTCGCGCCGGGGCGCGCCGGCATCGTCGACGAGGTGCCGGCCGCGCGGCTCTACAAGGACGGCCGGCTCGTGGTCGAGGCCGAGGGCCGCACGGTGCCCGACCGCCGGCGGCTCGGCTTTGCCGGAATCGTCACCGTCGCGCTGGCGCTGACCGAGCAGGGCGACCTCGCCGATGCCCCGGACGTCGAGCTGACCGGCATTCCCGAGCTCAACGCGCAGGGAGAATCGATGGCCGAGATCGCCTACAACGCCGCCAAGGCGACGTTCGAATCGCTGCCGCGCGCGCGCCGGCGCGATCCCGACGGCGTTGCCGAAAGCGTGCGCCGGGCCGTGCGCGCCGCCATCGCGGCGCATTGGGGCAAGAAGCCCATGTGCCACGTGCATGTGTTGACGGTGTGAGGGCACTGCCGTCTCGTCACGCGGGGATCTGCCTTCTGATACGATTAATCCCTATGGGGCGGCCATGATGCGGAGAGTCAGCGTCAAGGAGGGCCGGTATTGGGGCGTGTACTCATTTAACGCGCAGAAGGTCCGCTTTCAGGGGCAAACCGGAAGATATTTGCTCATTCTGAGCCCTACCGCATTTGACCCGGAACGGACATTGAGGTTGCCGCTCGGGCCAACCGAGTTCCGATGAGCCCTGGCCATGCTTCGGGCCATAGTGCCTCATCCGACGCATGACTTGGCCGGAGTTTCGCGCTACGCTAGTCGCGGTGGGGAGAACCAGGCAGGAGAAAAATGCGATGCCGACGATCGAGGGAGGGTGCCTCTGCGGTGCCGTGCGCTACCGCT
>DASPZC010000464.1:0-4627 GCA_035636455.1 Xanthobacteraceae bacterium | reverse complement strand
CGCCGTCGCGCTCGCGACCAACGCCGATTTCTTCGATCCGCGCGCCGACCGGGTGTCGCTCTTGACGCTGCATGCCGCCAAGGGGCTCGAATTTCCCGTGGTGTTCATCGTCGGGCTCGAGGACGGCATCCTGCCGCTCCGCTGGGGCGCGCGCGACGACGCAGCCGCCGCCGAAGAGCGCCGGCTGTTCTACGTCGGCATGACCCGCGCCAAGGACCGGCTGATCCTGTCGCGCGCGCGGCAGCGGCTGTGGCGCGGAAAAGTGCGGGCGCTCGAGCCGTCGCCGTTCCTCGGCGATATCGAGGCCGAGCTGGTGAGGCACCAGCAGGTGGACCCGACGCGCCGTAAGCCGGAGAACCGGCAGCTCAGCCTGTTTTGACGCGCGCCCTGCGCTATGATGCGGACGTAGCCAGGAGCGCCCCATGCACAAGCTCGACATTCCCGCGCACGCGATCGAGCGCGCGATGCGCCGCAAGGGCAAGCGCCACGCGCACGACGACGTGCCGGCGCGGCAGACCGCGCTCGTCGTGGTCGACATGCAGAACTATTTCATGGCGCCCGGCCAGCAGGTCGAGATTCCGATGGCGCGCGAGATCGTGCCCAACGTCAACCGCCTCGCCCAGGCGCTGCGCGAGGCGGGCGGCCGGGTGATCTGGATCAGGACCATCGCGCACGCGCAGGCGGCCGCGGGCTGGTCGCACTTCCACGACACGCTCAACACGCCCGAGCGGAACGCGCGACGCGCCGCCGATCTGCGCGACGGCGCGTTCGGGGCGGCGCTGTGGCCCGGCCTCGACGTGCGGCCGGACGACCTCATCGTCACCAAGACGCGCTACAGCGCGCTGATCCCCGGCTCGTCGAACCTCGAAGCGGTGCTGCGCCGGGACGGCATCACGGCCGTCCTGATCGCCGGCACGGCGACCAATATCTGCTGCGAGAGCACCGCGCGCGACGCCATGCTGCTCAACTTCCGCACCACCATGGTGAGCGACGCCAACGCGGCGGAGCACGATTCCGAGCACAACGCCACGCTCGCCACGTTCTGCGTCACGTTCGGGGACGTCGCCTCGTGCGACGAGCTGATCGAGCGATTCCGCCGGGAGAAGGCGGCGGTGCCGCAGCGCGCCGCAGCGGCGTCATAGCCCCCACCCTAACCCTCCCCCGCAAGCGGGGGAGGGAAGGGAGGGGCAACCGCGGAACCGCGGCGCCGGCTGTTTGTTCTCGCCGCATGCAGGCTCGCAGCGCCGTTGCATCCATTGTGGCCTGGCTCGCGCTCTTGTCCGGCGGCATTGCGCAGGACGCGCCGCCGGCGCCCGACGGCACGCAATCTCCACAGAGTGACCCGGCACCCGGCCCCGCCACCGAATCCCTCTGCCTGATGATCGAGTCCGCCGCTGCGGCGAACGGGCTGCCGCTTGCATTCTTCGCCCGCGTGATCTGGCAGGAGAGCCGCTTCAATCCGGAGGCGGTCGGTCCGCTCACGCGCAGCGGCGAGCGGGCACAGGGGATCGCGCAGTTCATGCCGCGGACCGCGGCCGAGCGGCGCCTGCTCGATCCGTTCGATCCGGTCGAGGCGCTGCCGAAATCGGCGGAGTTCCTCAAGGAGCTGCTCGGCGAGTTCGGCAACCTGGGCCTGGCGGCCGCCGCCTACAATGCCGGGCCGCGCCGGGTGCGCGACTGGCTCGCCGGCCGCGGCGCGCTGCCGCGCGAGACGCAGACCTACGTGCACGCGGTCACCGGCCGCCCGGCGGAGGATTGGGCGGCCGGCGCCCGTGCGCCCGCCGTCGGCGGCAAGGCGCCGCCGCGGCCGAGCTGTCACGATATCAACGTGCTGATCAAACGGGCGCCCAACGTGTTCGTGGCGGAACTCGAGCGGCGCATCAGCGAGGGCGCGGCGCGGCCGTGGGGCGTGCAGCTCTCCGCCGGCTTCTCGCGCGGCAAGGTGCTGGCGATCTACGCGGCGCTCGAACGCAGATACCGCGCCGTGCTCGAAGGGCACGATCCGACCATCATCCGGGCGCGGTTTCTCACCCGCGGCACCAGCGCGTTCTATCAGGTGCGGGTCGGCGCCGGCACGCGCGCCGAGGCCGACAAGCTGTGCTCGAGCCTGCGCGCCGCCGGCGGGCCGTGCCTGGTGCTGCGCAATCCGGGCGCGACGCAGGGCGGCTAGCGTTGACGCCTTGGGATCGAGCGGTTAGGCCACTAGAGCGCTTTCCGATTGGGTAGAATCGGAAAGCGCTCTAGAATCCTTACTTGATCGCATTTTCTACGGAAAACCGGTGCCCACTTTTCCGGAAAATGGCCTGGCACCCGCCCCGGATCATCTCAACTCCATGCTCAAGTTCGGCCTATTCGATCACCTCGACGACAACGGCGCGCCGCGCTCCGTCCAGTTCGAGGAACGCATGAAGCTCGTCGAGCTGCTCGAGGCCGAGGGTTTTTACGCCTATCACCTCGCCGAGCACCATTCGACGCCGCTCGGCACCGTGCCGTGCCCGAGCGTTTTTCTGGCGGCGCTGGCGCAGCGCACGCGGCGCATCAGGTTCGGCCCGCTGGTCTACGTGCTGCCGCTGCACCATCCGCTGCGCCTCTACGAAGAGGTCTGCATGCTCGACCATATGAGCGGGGGCCGGCTGCTGCTCGGCGTCGGGCGCGGCGGCGCGCTGCTCGAGCACCAGCGCTACGGCGTCGATCCGGCGGTGGCGCAGGCGATGTATCACGAGGCCTTCGAGGTGCTGATGCGTGCCTGCGAGAGCGAGGTGCTGAACTTCGACGGCCGGTTCTACCACTTCAAAGATTTCCTGGTGACTGCGAAGCCGCTGCAGCGGCCGCATCCGCCAATCTGGTACGGCGCGCCGAACGCCGACGCCATCGGCTGGGCGGCGCCGCGCGGCGTCAACGTGGTCTCGCTCGGCCCGGCGGCGCGGGCGCGCGACATCGCGACCCGCTATCGCGGCGAATGGGCGGCGCTGCGCCGCAAGGGCGACGACCTGCCGATGATCGGCATCACCCGGCACATCGTCGTGGCGGACACCGACGCGGCGGCGCAGCGGATCGCACGCGCGGCCTATCCGAGCTGGCGCGAGGCGATCGGCTTCCTGTGGGAGCGGTCGTCGGTCGACTTTGTGCTCGCGGGAATCTATCCGAAGAGTTTCGAGGAGTTGGAAGCGATCGGCCACGGCATTGCCGGCGCGCCAGCGACGGTGCGTGCTTATCTGGACGACCTCAAGCGTGAGACCGGGGTGAACTACGTGCTCGGCCAGATGGCGTTCGGCACCATGAGCTTTGCCGACGCCGCCGCTTCGATCCGCCTGTTCGCCCGCGAGGTGATGCCCGCGTTCCGGCGGCAGGTGACCGGAGCACGCGTGTAGGGGGGGCATACCTCTCCCCTTGCGGGGAGGGATTGGCGCCGATTGACCACCCGCCGACCCCGGGTTCAAAGTGCGCGGCTCATCATCGGCGCGGAGGGTGAACCTCCGCGTTCGTCAAGGGGGGACACCATGGCGGAAACATCACCGCGCCTTTATGTGCCGGCGCTCGGCCGCGTCTACGAGGGACTGCGGCCCTATGCGGAGGCCGTCCTGCGGATCGGGCTCGGCGCTATCCTCATCCCGCACGGGCTGCAAAAGCTGTTCGGCTGGATCGGCGGCGCCGGCCTGACGCGGTTCGCGCAGATTTTCGAGAGCCTCGGCTATTCGCCGGGCCTGTTCTGGACCGTGGTGGTCGCGCTCACCGAAACGGTCGGCGGCGCGCTGTTGATCGTCGGCCTGTTCACGCGCCCGGCGGCGCTGGCGGTCGTGATCTTCATGCTCAACGCGATCCACGTCACCTCGGCGAAGGGTTTCTTCTGGACGCAGCAGGGCGCCGAGTACTCGATCCTGATCCTGCTGGTCGGCTTCTACTTTTTGATCAGGGGCGGCGGCGCGTTCTCGCTCGACCGGAAGCTCGGACGGGAGTTTTGAGGAGCTCGTCAGGCGATGCGGTCCATCTGCAAGATCATCATCGCGCTGCTCGCCGTGGCGTTCGTGAGCGTGGCGGCGCGCGCGGCGGAGCCGATCAAGATCGGGATGACCATTGCGTTGACGGGGCCGCTCGCCGGGACCGGCAAGGGGGCGCTGATGGCGACCCAGATGTGGGTCGAGGACATCAACGCCAAGGGCGGGCTCATCGGCCGCCCGGTCGAGCTGATCCATTACGACGATCAAAGCAATCCCTCGACCGTTCCGGGCCTCTACACCAAGCTGATCGACGTCGACAAAGTCGACCTCGTGATGTCCGGCTACGCCACCAACATGGTGGCGCCGGCCATGCCGATCGTGGTCCAGCGCGGCCTGGTGTTCATCGCGCTCTATGCGCTCGCGGTGAACGATCATTTCAAATACGACCGCTACTTCCACATCGTGCCGTCGGGCGACGACGCGCGGCTCGAATATTCGCGGGGATTTTTCGACATCGCGCTGTCGATGTCGCCGAAGCCGCAGACCGTGGCGATCGCCGGCGCCGACGCGGAATATTCGCGCATCGCCACCGACGGGGCGCGCGAGAACGCGGAGAAGCTCGGGCTGAAGATCGTCTACAACAGGACCTATCCGCCCAGCACCGTCGACTTCGGTCCGATCGTGCGCGG
>DASPZC010000463.1:0-12376 GCA_035636455.1 Xanthobacteraceae bacterium | reverse complement strand
GCTTTACGACCGGGGACTGAAGGTGCGGCGCGAAGTGCTGGGCGCGGACTATGTCGACAAGCAGATCGCGGCGGCGGACGATTTCAACCGGCCAATGCAGAACCTCGTTACCGAATTTTGCTGGGGCACGGTGTGGAACCGGCCCGGCCTCGACCGGCGCACGCGCAGCATGCTCAACCTCGCCATGCTGTCCGCGCTCAACCGCCATCACGAGTTCAAGGCGCACGTGAAGGGCGCGGTCAAGAACGGCGTCACCAAGCAGGAAATCACCGAGGTGCTGCTGCAGGTCGCGATCTATTGCGGCGTGCCGGCCGGCGTCGAGCATTTCCGCCTGGCGCGCGAGGCGTTCAAGGAGGCCGGCGTCGCCTGAGGAGCGGGGCTATCCAAACGCGCGCACGAGCGTGAACGCGGCCGCGCCGACGCCGAGCAGAAGCAGCGGATGGACGTTGGGCCGCCACAGCCGGCAGGCGGCGACGGCCGCGGCGATCGCCCAAGCCAGGGGGCCGCTGTGCGCCGTATCGAGGATGGCGAGCGCACCGGCGAGCACGAGCCCGGCGGCGATCGGCGCGAAACCGGTCTCGACCGCGCGATGCCAGGGGGAACCGCGCCAGCGGTTCCACACGCGCGCCGCCCCATAGACGAGGAGCGATGAGGGAAGGAAGAACGCGAGCGAGGCGACGAGCGCGCCGCGCCATCCCGTCGCCGTCCAGCCGATCAAAGTGACGAGCAGCGTGCCCGGTCCGGGCGCCGCGCGCGAAATGGCGAAGAGGTCGGCGAATTCGCGCTGCGTCAGCCAGCCGTGCACGGCGACCGCCTGATGCTGCATCTCGGCCACGACCGACGGCCCGCCGCCGATCGAGACGAGCGAGAGCGAGGCGAACGCCAGCGCCAGCGCCCCTAAGGTCTTCTCATCCGCCACCGGACTTCTCCGCATTCTCGGCGGTGAAGAAAGCGAGCGCGATGCTCAGCGGCCCCAGGCACAACACGGTCGGCACCATGGGAAGCCGCAGCACGCCGACGAACACGAACATCGCTGCCAGGATGACGGCCGCGCCGAGGCTTTGCGCCGTGCGCCGGCCGGATGGCCGTTTGACCCAAACGACGCCGGCCCCCGATTGGACCCCCATTGCGATCAGCAGTCCGACCGCCGCCGCCGCCGCGCCTTCGAGCACGGCCGTGAGGGCGGGCGACCCGGCGAATTGCCGGTAGAGAACCGCAAGGGCGATGACCGCGAGGCTCGGCGCGACGAGAAGCCCGAGGGCGGCCGCGAGTGCGCCGGGCATCCCGCGCAGGCGCTGGCCGATCAGCACCGCCAAATTGACCACGTTGGCGCCCGGCATGATGCGCGCGAGCGCGAGCGCAGCGGCGAACTCGGTTTCGCCGATCAGGCGGCGGCGCTCGACGAACGCCCAGTGCACCCATGCCGACACGCCGCCACCGAAGCTCGACAGGCCGAGCCGCGTGAACAGCAGAGACAGCTCGACGAGGCCGACATCGCGCGGCCTCTCCGCGTCGTTGTCGACCGGGAACGCGATCGTGCCGTCTTTGCCCGTCTCGATCACGGAGCCCCGTTCATTCGCGCCGGCTTTGCACAAGCGTTGGCCGGAACCGACAGCTTACGCCGCGGCCCGCTTCGCGCGGAGGTCCGGTGTGCGCCGCGCGGGTGCATTTTTCGCTCGACTATCAGCGTGTGCTATGTCAATTTTCTCGCGAAAGATGGAGGGGCGTCATGGCGCTTTGGTCGATCAAGATCGTTCCCGGAATAAATCCCGGAGACCCGCCACAGTTCGTTCCTCAGTTGCAGCCGGGCGGGCCGCAGGGCCTGCTGGCGCAGGCCGGCGACTCGATCAGCTGGAACAACACGACCGACGAGATGCAGCAGCCGTGGCCGACGGACGGAAATTTCAACCCGCTCCCGCCCGACCAGGTCGGTCCAAGAGGGCAGCCGAATTCCAATTATCTTTCCGACGAAATCCCGCCGGGCCACTCCTCGCGGCCGAGCTGGATAGCCTTCGGGAACGCCGGAACCGTGTACAACTACTGCTCGCTGCCCAACCCTCTCGCGCACGGCGTCATCACCATCACGGCGTAATGCAGACGGTGCGGTTGGGCGGCCCGGCGGGCCGCCGGATCGCGCGTGATGCCCAGTCCCATCATGTCTGAGCAGCTTGGATCAGTGCGAACGAGACAAACGAAGGAGGATGCCGTGGCCAGATACGTTACGCAGCGCGCACGCCCATGGTTCGCGTCGGCATCGGTTGCCGCCGCACTGGCCGTTCTGCACGCGCTGCCGGCGCACGCGCAGCAGCGCAATCGCCAGGCGCGGCCGCTCGTCAATCCGCCGACCCAGTTCATCCCGTGCGCGCAACCGAACCAGCAGCTGATCCAGATACCCGAGCTGGTGTCCCAGGCAGGCGTGTTGCGCGGCACGATCGTGCTCAGGGACACCCCCGAGCGACTGAATCTGAACATCGGGACGACGAACCAATGCGTTCCGCAATTCGTGCGGAACTTCCAGGGGGTGAACGCGGTTCCTCCCGCCTATCCGGGCATGCCCCCGGTGCCGTCTCCCCCGTCCACCCAATACGCGGATCCGGTGCCGGGCCCGACGCTGCGGGCCCGGGTTGGCGACATCGTCCAACTGACGTTTCTCAACCACATCGATCCGGGCGATTACGGCGACTCCATCGATCGTGGAGAGCGCGGCCAGGGATGCGACGAAAGCGCCGCCCCCTATCCGGGCCTCGACGTGTTTCCCGACTGCTTCCATGGATCGAGCACGGGCAACATCCATTTCCACGGGACACACACCAGCCCGAGCACGACAGGCGACGACGTCTTCATCGAGGTGCGGCCGTCGCCGCGCGGAGCGAGCGGCCCGAGCGTTACCCAGCCCGTTGTGCAGGGCCCGTTCGAGAAGTTTTTTGCCGAATGTACGCTCCAGCTGAACAAGAGCGTGCTGTCGCAATGGCCGAGGAGCTGGAGTGATTTTCCGCCGGAGCTGGTGGTGCAGCAACTCAACCTGCTGGCCCAGTACGATGCTGATCCGGCAATCAGGAACAAGCTGCTGCCGGTCGACCTGAAGCAATGGGCCGACGGAGCCTGGCCACAATATTATATCGGCGCTTTTCCTTATTGCTTCCGTTTGCCCGAATACAAGGACAAAGCCTGGCCGCCGGCACAGCCAGCGCACCCGCCGGTACATGCGGCGATGAGGGCCGACGGAGGGCCGCCTCTGCTGATGGGCCAATCGCCGGGAACCCACTGGTACCACGCGCACAAGCATGGCTCGACCACCGTCAATGTCGCCAACGGCATGACCGGTGTGTTCATCATCGAGGGCGGCTATGACGACGCGTTGAACCAGTTCTACAATGTCGGCTGGACGGGTCAGCAACCATGGGCCCGGTCCCAGCCGGTTTTGGTGATCAACCAATTGGGCGTCAGCCCCAATCTCGCCGGCGGAGGAACCGGGCCTCTGCCGTTTTCGATCAACGGCCGCTTTCAACCGGTCATCAACATGCAGCCCGGCCAAGTCCAGCTTTGGCGTATTGCCAATACAGCCTCGCGCGGCGCGGTGTTCGTCTCCGGGTTCGCGCCCTCGACTTCCGCGACGCCCAGCTCGCCGCAGACGTTTGCGTGGAAGCAGACCGCGCAGGACGGCGTGCAGTTCAATGGCGTGAACTACGGCAACAGCCAGAACCCCCAGCTGCTGCTTGCGGCAGGCAATCGGGCCGACATTCTGGTCAAGGCGCCGACAACGCCGGGCCAATACGTGTTGCTGGCCCAGCAGCTAAGGAGCAGGTGCGCAACGCTGCCGGCCAATCGGATCCCGAACCTGCCGACCACCTCGATCCCGATTTGCGCACCGGATGATGCATCACCGGTCCCTTTGTTGGCCGTGAACGTGACGGGGACGCCGGCAACGGGCAATCAGGCACAGTTCATTCCGGCGGGTCAGGTCCAGGCGGCCTTTCCGCCGTTTCTCCAGGACATCACCGACAACGAGGTGAAGGGGACCAAGACCGTCGTCTTCGAATCCGTGCAGACCACAGGCGGCCCTCCCTTCACGATGCACACGGTCGACGGGCATAAGTTCGACGGCAACGTCGGCGAAGTCGTCATGCTCAATACGGTCGAGGAGTGGAAGATCGTCAACAGTACCGTGAACGGCGCGGTCCAAGGTGGCAAGGTCGTCAAAACCGACCCGCCGGGTATCGTCGATCATCCGTTCCACATCCACATCAACCCGTTCCAGATCGTGGAGTTCTTCGATCCGAACGAGCTGCTGCCCGGCACGTCGACCTACAAGTACGTCTTTGTGCTGTCGACCCAACTACCGCTTCCACTGCTTCAGCCGGGCCAGTGCCTGCTCTTCTACGACAAGCCGGAGACCTGGAAGCCGTGCACCAGCGCGCCCAAGACCAATCTTATATGGTGGGACGTGTTCATGATCCCCTCCGCGCGCGCGGTCTTCATCAACAACAACAGCCAGTCCATCACGGTCCCCGGCTATTTCAAGATGCGCAGCCGCTTCGTCGACTATGTCGGCCAGTACGTGCTGCATTGCCACATCCTGGCGCACGAGGACCGCGGCATGATGACCGTTGTGGAGGTGGTGCCGTTCACGACTGCCTACTCGCATCAGTAGGTACCTGGCAGCAGCCGCCCTTGCGGGTGCGACGCGGGCGCCGCATCCTCGATGCCTTTCGGTTCGCACGGCGCCGAATCTCTCGGCATTGCAGGTGCAGCGATGGCGCATGCGTCCGCCTATGACGCCGCCGCTCCGACTTTTGCGCGCGACCGCGCCCTGCCCGACGGCGTGGCGGAGGCGATCCGGGCGGCGGTGCTGGCGGCGGTCGATGCATCTTCGCCGCGCCTGCTCGACCTCGGCGCCGGCAGCGGGCGGATCGGCTGGCCGTTCGTGCGCGCGCGCGACGATTACGTCGGGATCGACCTGTCGCTCGGCATGCTCCGCGCGTTTTGCGCGTGCGAGCGCGCCGCCCGCCTGGTGCGGGCTGACGGCGAGTCCCTGCCGTTTCGCGACGGCACCTTCGATGCGGTGATGCTGATTCAAGCGTTCGGCGGCGCGCGGCGCTGGCGGCCGCTGCTCGACGAGGCCCGCCGCGTACTGCGCGCGTCCGGCGCGCTGATCGTCGGACGCACCGTCGCGCCGGAGGACGGCCTCGACGCGCGGATGAAAGAGCGCCTGGCGACGGTTCTCGACGGCATGGGCGTGAAGCCCTATCAAACGCGTGCGCGCGCGGACGCGCAAAGCTGGCTGGAGGCGAATGGGCGTGGAACGCGCGCCGTTGCCGCCCGCTGGACCGCTTCGCGCACGCCGCGCGGATTCATCGAGCGCCATCGCACCGGCGCCCGCTTCGCGCGCCTAGCGGACGAGATCAAGGACGAGGCCATGCAAAAACTCGGCGCCTGGGCGGCGCAGGAATTCGGGTCGCTCGACGCGCCGTGGCGCGAGCCGCACGAATTCGAGCTGCAGGTGTTCAGGTTCGAACAGGAGGCGGGCCGCTGATGCCGGAGACGACCGACACCGCCTTGCTCACGGAGCTGGGCCGCCGGCTCGTCGCCGGCTCGCTCAGCGACCAGGCGATCCAGCGCGCGACCGAGGCGACGCCCAACCTCGCAATCCTGCCGTGGGTGAACGTGGTCAAGATCGGCGGCCAGAGCATCATGGACCGCGGGCGCAGCGCGGTCGGCCCGGTGGTCGAGGAGATCGTCGCCAACCTCCATCGCCACAAGATGATCCTCGGCACCGGCGCCGGCACCCGCGCCCGGCATGTGTACAGCCTGGCGATCGACCTCGGCCTGCCGACCGGCGTGCTCACCGTGCTGGGCACGGCGGTCGCCTGGCAGAACGCGCAGATGCTGCAATATCTGCTGGCGCAACATGGCATCGCCTTCCTCGAGCCGGAAGGGTTTGCTTCGCTGCCGCATTATCTGATGGAGCGCGGCGCGGTGATCTGCCAGGGCATGCCGCCCTACAAGCTGTGGGAGGCGAACCCGGAGGTCGGCCGCATCCCGCCGCAGCGCACCGACACCGGCTGCTTTTTGATCGCCGAGGTGTTCGGCGCCCGCAAGATGATCTACGTCAAGGACGAGGACGGGCTCTACACCGCCGACCCGAAAAAGGACCGCACCGCCGCGCACATCCCGCGCATCAGCGTGCAGGAGTTGATCGCGCGCGACCTCGACGACCTGGTGGTGGAGCGGGCGGTGCTCGACCTCATGCTCAACGCGCGCCACATCCGTGAGATCCAGTTTGTCAACGGGCTCAAGCCCGGCCAGCTCACCGCCGCGCTCGACGGCGAGCCGGTCGGCACGATCATCTACAAGGACGGCGCCGCCGCGGAGCGTGCGGCATGAACGACCGGGCCGGCGCGCAGCACGTGGTCTCGCGGCTGATGCGCGAGTCGCTGATCGACAAGCAGCTGATCGCCGGGACCGAGTCCCCGGTTCGCGCCATCCTGCCCAACCTGAACGTGATCCAGATCGGCGGCCTGTCGATCATGGACCGCGGGCACACCGCGGTGCTGCCGCTGCTCGAGGAGATCGTGCAGAACCAGAGCGACCACACCCAGGTGATCGGGGTCGGCCCGGGCGTGCGCGCCCGCCACATCCTCTCGGTCGGCCTCGACCTCGGGCTGCCGACCGGGGCGCTGGCGACGCTCGCCGCCAAATCCTCGGCGCAGAACGCCTACATGGTCTCCTGCCTGCTGGCGAACCACGGCTTCGTCTATCTGGAAGCGCCGTTCATCGTGCAGTTGCTGCCCGCCATGCTGGCGGCGGCGCGCGGCGCGGTGTTCAACGGGATTCCGCCCTACGACCTGTGGGAACACCCGCCGGCGCTCGGCAAGATCCCGCCGCACGGCAGCGACGCCGGCGCCTATCTGGTGGGCGAGGTGTTCGGCGCCCGGTCGGTCATCCTGGTCAAGGACGTCGACGGGCTCTACAGCGCGGACCCGAAGACCGAGCGCGATGCCAAATTCATCCCGGAGATCGGCGCGGCGGAGCTGATCGGCCGCAAGCTTACCAGCCTGCCGATCGAGCCGGCGGTGCTCGAGCTGCTGGGCCGCGCCAAGCTCGCGAAGAGCATCCGCATCGTCAACGGGCTCGTGCCCGGCAATCTCACCCGCGCGCTCGCCGGCGAGCCGGTCGGCACGCTGATCCACGCCTGACGCGGGGCAGTGCTGCAACACCGCCGATGATCCGTCTGGCGACCGCGCGATATGCCCTCGGGTCCCCCAGAGATGGATTCACCGGCCTATGCAGGCAGGATCCGATCGATCAGCTGGCCGTTCGCTTCTCGGAACGGGTTGATGAACCGAACGCCATCCAGCTCGAAGCCATCCTGCAAATCCTCGGTGAGCAGATACCGGACGCCTACCCGGCGCGCACTAGCCCAGAGCATGGCATCCCAGAACGCCAGCCTGTGCGTCTTCACTGCGTCGAGGGCAGCAGAGAGGTCCTCGTCCTCTGCCGCGTGCACGGGCAGAACCGTTCGCCAAGCATCGATTGTTCTTCGAATGTCGCCAACAGGTATACCCGCCTTTCGAATTGCGACGTTGCCGAATTCACAGAGAGTCTGCAGCAGCAATAGACCGCACCCGGCACGCATGCCACGAGCGACCACGTCACGCGCTCGATCCCCCTTCGTAACGGACCCCGGAGCAGTTGCATAAACCAGAATGTTGGTATCGAAGCTGATGATCATCAATCGTGCATTTCATCGCGCGTGAAATTTCGCAACGCGTTCCCCCAGGACAGGCCTTTGGTCATCAATTTGATCGCGTGGTCGACGGCAGCCTGCCGCTCCGCCGTCATCGGCGGGGGGCGATAGGGAGACAAAACAGCCACCGGGCGTCCCCGTTTAGTGATGACGAGTTCTTCCCCTCGCTCGACCTGCGAGAGCAGCTCGGAAAATCCGTGATTAGCCTCACGAGCGCTGACCGTTTTCATTGTTGCTGACCATGATGTAGGACATGTACTACAACATACGGGTCAGACGTCGTGACGTCAAGAGGCGCCGCCGGCGAGCCGGTCGGCACGCTGATCCACGCCTGACGCGGGGCAGATGATCAGCTGCGCAGGATGCTGCGGTATTCGCTGTAGAGCGCGTTGGCGACGTCGTCTTCGCTGGCCGTGCGGCGCACCGCCTTGGGACCCGACGAGGCGAGCACCGCGCGCGCCTTGGCGATGACCTCCTTGATCTCGGCGAGCTCGCGGCTCTTGCGGTAGTCCGAGAGAGCGAGCACGTCCTGCAAGGCCTCGGTCAGTTCGGCAATGCGCGCGTCGCGGGTCTCGATCGCCTCGACCGCGTCGAGCAGCATCTGCGCCGTCGGTTGTCGGTTGAGCGTCTTCGCCTGAGCCGCGCCGAGGCTCAGGCGGTTCACCAGCTCGTTCATTGGTCTGCCCCCTACCACTGCATCGTCGCGCAGCCCCGCGCGACTGCAACCACCTTATTGTCGGGCGCCCCAAGCTTAGCCGATGGCACCCGCGAGTCGAGTCGGCATTTATGCCAGTGGCCCGCGGCACGAGACCGGTCCCGCCGCTGGCGCACTGCGCCGCCTTCCCACAGGGGAGCGGGACGGACCATCTTTCCTTCGGACCTGCGGCCCTCTAAGGTCGGCCCGGTTGCGTTCGGGGGGCATGCGATGAAACCGATCGTGCTCGTAGTGATCGCCGCCGCGCTGCTGGCCGGCTGCTGGGGTCCCGGGCCGGCCCTCACCGGCAACGACACCGGCGGCATCATCCCGTGGTCACCGGACAACGAGCGCCTCGCTCCCGCCTGGGCGCGAGACCATTGCGCCCGCTACAACAAATACGCGCGCGCCACCAGCATCGTGCGGGAATACGGCAACTACATGGGCTTCGAATGCGTGTGGTCGCCGCGCGTGCGGCCGTGACGGTCGGAGCGCCGTAGGCCCGCGCCCCGGAACGCGGCCGATCGGAGCCCCGGGCGCGCCCCACATCGGCCGTCAAGTCGACGCAATCGGCGGCATGATCGGCCCGGCAGGGGGCGTCGCGCGCGCGAGCGCGCAAACGAACGGGGACATCGCATGAACGTCATCCGAGCCGGACGGCCGGCCGAGGAAGGCCAAGCACCTGCCGAGGTGGAAGGCGAAATCCGCGGCTTCGTGCGCAAGGAATTCGCATCCGTTCGCCGGCCGCTGAGTCTCGCCGAGGCCGGCGACCAGGGCGTCGGACAGGTCAATTCGCTCATTCAACGCGTATCTGGTGCGTCGGTGCTGGAGATCGAGAAGCTCATCACGGAACTGCAGAGCCTGCGCGACTTCCTGCGCAGCGAGGGCGACCGGGTCCAGCGCGAGATCGCCGGCTATGTCCAGCTGAGCGACGCGGCGATGAAATCGACGAAAATCATCGCCGACAGCATGGCCCAGTGGAAAGGCGCGGTCGACAGCGCCCGCGAACGGGCTTGAGCGGGGGAACGGCGAGCATCACCTCGTCCGCGGGCGGGCCGATCCGCGGCCGGCGCCGGACGGGGTGATGCTTTCCGGCCTGCGTCGCGTGCCGACTCATCGGGCTCCATGGTAGGATCGGGGCCGCGGTGACGAGGATGCCGCCATGGCGGGGCTGGCATTCATTCTCTCGATCATTCTGCTGGCGGCCACCGGGGCGTTCTTCGTGGCCCGGGAAGCCTATGCCAGCCAGCCTTGGGCCTATCGGCTCTGCGGCATCGCCGCGATGGGTTGCGAGCATCCGGAATGGATCGCGTTCGCCGCGATCTTCATGGTCCTCGTCTATTTCGTCCTGCGCGCGCGCGACGCATGAGGCCGGCGGACCGCTGCCCGCGCGTCATGGCTGGGCTTGTCCTGCACAAGGCCGGCCATGACGGAACAACAGGCTGAAATAATCACGCGGCGCGGCCGACGCGGTGTTGCGCCAGCAACCGCCGGATCTCCCGCGCCGGCACCGGGCGGCTGAAGAAATATCCCTGCGCCTCGCTGCAGCCGTCCGCCCGCAGGTGATCGAGCTGCTCCTGCGTCTCGACGCCTTCGGCGGTGGTCGCCATGTTGAGCCCGCGCGCGAGGTCGACGACCGCGCGGACGATCGACACGCACTCGGCGTTGTGCGGCAATTCCTTGACGAACGAGCTGTCGATCTTGATCCGATCGAACGGAAAAACGCGCAGATAGCTGAGCGACGAATAGCCGGTTCCGAAATCGTCGAGCGCGATGCGCACGCCGAGGTCGCGCAGCCGGTGCAGCGTCGCCGGATTATTCTCGTTCTCCTGCAGCAGGACCGTTTCGGTGATCTCGAGCTCGAGCCGGCGCGCCGGCAGGCCGGACGCGGCGAGCGCCATCATCACCGTGTGCACCAGACCACCGTTGTTGAACTGGGACGGCGACAGATTGACCGCCACGCTGACGTGGTCCGGCCACTTGGCCGCCTCGGCGCAGGCCCGGCGCAGCACCCATTCGCCGAGCGGGACGATGAGCCCGATGCTTTCGGCGACCGCGATGAATTCGCCCGGCGCGACGACGCCGCGCTGCGGATGGTTCCAGCGCAGCAGCGCCTCGAAGGCGACGATGCGGCCGGACGCGATGTCGATCGCCGGCTGGTAGTAGAGCTCGAACTCGTCGCGGGCGAACGCCGCGCGCAAGTCGGTCTCGAGCTTGCGGCGCGCGTGCAGGCGCGAGTTCATGTCGGGCTCGAAGAAGCGATGGGTGCGGCGCCCGTCGGTCTTGGCCGCGTAGAGCGCCATGTCGGCGAATTTCAGCAGGCTGTCCGGATCCGACCCGTCGCGCGGCGCCACCGCGATCCCGACGCTGGCGCTGACCACGACGTCCTGCCCTTCGACATGGAACGGCTCGCCGATCCTCTCGACGATGCGCCGGGCGAGCGCGCTCGCCTCGTCATCGGGCTCGGCAATCGAATCCTGGATGATGGCGAACTCGTCGCCGCCGAGGCGCGCCACGGTGTCGCTCTCGCGCACGCAGCCGCGCAGGCGCTCGGCCGCCAAGCGCAGCAACACATCGCCCACCGGATGGCCGAGTGCGTCGTTCACGTCCTTGAACGAATCGAGGTCGACGTAGAGCACGGCGAGCCGGCTGTCCCGCTCGAGCATGCGCGCGAGTGCCTGCTCGAGGCGCTCGCGCAGCAGCACGCGGTTGGCGAGCCCGGTCATGGAATCGTGGTGCGCCATGTGGGTGATGCGGGCCTCGGCGCGCTTGCGCTCGGTGATGTCCTCGGAAATGCCCAGCAGGTATTGCGGCCGGCCGCCTGCGTCGGGAATCGCGATCTTCTTGGTCCGCAGCAACCGCAACCCGTTGTGCGGCGTGTGGATGCGCTCTTCCTCGGTGACCTGCAGCTGGCCCGATTGCAGGACCTCGCGGTCGCGGGCGACGAACTGGTCGGCCTCGCGCTTGGGAAACAGGTCGTGATCGTTGCGGCCGATCAGCTCGCCGCGCGGAACGCCGAGCAGTTCCTCGCCGGCCCTGTTGAACAGCACGAACCGGTGCTCCTTCGCCTCCTTGACGAACAGCATGGCCGGGATGTTCTCGACCACCGCGTCGAGGAAGGCGCGGGTGCGGCGCAGCTCTTCCTCCGCCCCGACCCGCTCGGTCACGTCGATGACGGCGACGAGCGCGGCCGAACGGCCGTCATGGGTCAACTCGCGGGCATAGATCGCGGTCTTGATCAGGGTGCCGTCCGCCCTGAGATGATCCCAGAAGCGGTCCGGAGAATCGTGCACGCCGTTCTTCAGGAACTGCGCGACCTTGTCGCGTTGCTCCGCCGGCCTGATGTCGAGGATCGACATGGTCAGGAACTGCTCGCGGCTGTAGCCGTAGTGATTGACGGCGGCGTCGTTGACGGCGAGGAAGCGCAAGGTCGCGCGGTCAAAGACCCACATGGGCAGCGGATTGCTCTCGAACAGCAGGCGGAAGGACGCCTCGCGCAGCTTCAACTCGGTGATGTCGACCCAGATGCCGATCGCGCCGCCGTCCGCCATGCGCCGCTCCTCGACGCGCAGCCAGCGGCCGCCGGCGAGCGGCTGCTCGTGGGTGCATTCGGGCATCGCGTGGCGCGCCATCCGCTCGGCAAGCCACGCCTCCTCGCGCCCGACGGCTCCGGGATGCTGCCGCCGCGCCATCACCCGGCGCACCAGATCCTCGAAACGCATGCCGAGCTCCGGGCCGTCGCCTTCGGCGGCGTAAAGCTCGGCGTAGCGCCGGTTCCACAGCGCGAAGCGGTCCTCGGCGTCGAAGATCGCGACGCCCTCGGGCAGCATTTCGATCGCGGCGCTCAGCCGTTCGTGCGCCGCGCGCGCCTGCCGCTCGGCGCGCTCGGCACCGGCGCGCGCCTCCACCAGCTCACGCTCGCGCCCCTGGCGCTC